>JBGQGO010000100.1:0-13205 GCA_041497455.1 Blastocatellia bacterium
GCCGTAGCCAACATAGATGACGAATCCGAAATTCAGCCACGCCGCGAACCGTAGCCACGAAGTCGGCGGCAGAAAGTAGATCAGATAAAGACACGAGATGATGCCCAGGATGGGAATGACCAAACCAAAGGGCACTCGGAATGGGCGGTGCCGAGTCGGATCTTTGACGCGCAAGACAATTATTCCGGCGCAGACCAATATGAATGCGAACAACGTCCCGATGTTCGTGAGGTCGACCATCTCGTCGATGCTGGCGACCGCCGCGAACGAGGCTACGAAGACGCCAGTCAATATCGTCGAGATGTGCGGGGTCCGGAATCGCGGATGGACCTTGTAGAAGACCTTTGGCAACAATCCGTCGCGAGCCATTGAGAAGAAGATTCGCGGCTGGCCAAGTTGAAAGACCAACAACACCGCGGTGTGCGCGATCACCGATCCGAACGCCACGATTCCGATTGCCCAGCCGAGGTCAGTGTTGAACTGCTGGCCGACGTGCTGCAGGGCCATCGTTAGCGGTTCGGCTTGCTCGGTTGCCAGCTTGGCCTTCAGGTCAGGATAGGAGATCAGTCCAGTGAATACGCAAGCGACCACGGCGTAAAAGACAGTGCAAATGATCAACGAAGCGATGATCCCGATTGGCAAATTGCGCCGCGGGTTTCTGGTTTCCTCGGCGACGGTTGAAACCGCGTCGAAGCCTATGTACGCAAAGAACACTATGGCCGCGCCCGCGCTGATCCCGGCAAACCCGTTCGGGTTGAACGGGGTCCAGTTGGCCGGTTGAACGTATGTGAATCCGACGACTATGAAAAACGTGAGCACCAGGATCTTGATGCCGACCATCACCGCGTTGAAGCGAGCGCTCTCGCGGATGCCCCAGATCAGGACAATCGTGATGAGTGCGACGATTGCCACCGCAAGCACGTTGAAGATTATCGGTTTGCCGAATATGTGCGGCGCGTTTTCGTAGACCCCTGGCACCTTCGCGGCGGTGCGATAGTCCATCGAGATCCAGTCAGGAATGTGGATGCCGCGTGGCGCAACCCCCGGGATGTGCAGACCGGCAACCAGGGTCTTGAAGTAATTCGCCCAGCTTATCGCGACCGCGATGTTTCCCACCGCGTATTCGATGATCAAGTCCCAGCCGATGATCCAGGCGATGACTTCGCCGAGCGTCGCGTAAGAATAGGTATAAGCCGAGCCTGAGATCGGCACCATCGAAGCGAATTCCGCGTAGCAGAGCGCGGTAAACGCGCACACTATGGCGGTGATCACGAACGAGACCATCAGCGCGGGTCCCGCGCCGGGCCGGTTCGCGTCGCCCGCGGCAGCGGTGCCAATCGTAGCGAATATTCCAGCGCCGATGATTGCGCCTACGCCAAAAAGAGTGAGCTGGACGGGACCAAGCGCGCGCTTCAGTTGATGCTCGGGCTCTTCGGCGTCTTCGAGGATCGCATCGAGTGGCTTAACCCGGAAGAGCCCTCGGAACGTCATACGATTGACGCTCGGCTGATCGGCTCGCTTGGTCTCCATCCGATTGCTTTCCCCTCTTCTGTCTTGGATGAGAGCCCGCGCCTGAGCAGGGCTCTGAACCACTCGGCAGCTTTAGCGAAAACGCTGGCAGACTGGAAATGGGTCGTTGAAGCGCCGCGATTATTAACTTTCAAGCGGAGTCATGTCAAGGCGAACAGAGTATATGTATATTCGCTCCTTTGCGCGATCAGCGCTTTTCGCAATAGAATGAACGGACTATCAATCAAACGGGAGAAGAGATGGAACAAAAGGGATTCACGTTGTGGTTTACAGGGCTTTCAGGCGCGGGAAAGACGACCCTGGCGAGGCTGGTGGAAACTGAATTGAGCGCGCGCGGCCACAAGGTGGAAGTGCTCGACGGCGATGTCATCCGGACTAATCTTTCAAAAGGACTCGGTTTCTCGAAGGAAGATCGCGACACAAACATTCGACGCATAGGCTTCGTTTGCAATTTGCTGACTCGCAACGACGTGGTGGCGATCGCGGCGGCGATCTCCCCTTATCGCGAAGTGCGCGACGAACTGCGGCGGGATATCGGCTCTTTCGTCGAGGTTTATGTGAGCTGTCCGATTGACGTTTTGGCCGAACGCGACGTGAAGGGCCTCTACAAGAAAGCGCTCGCGGGTGAGATCAAGAACTTCACCGGGGTGGACGATCCGTACGAATCGCCGCTCGCCGCGGAAGTAATCGTTGAAACCGACATCGAATCGCCCGAAGAGAGCGCGGCTCGAATCATAGCGAAGCTTGAAGAGTTGTCACTTGTCGCAGCGCAGGCGAGCTGCTACAGCGAAGGGGATGAAGAAGACGTTGGCCGCCGGATTGAAGCGCCTGGTTATGTCTAGACGAAGGAACCTAAACACAAAGGCACAAAGCCATAAAGTTGTTCTGTCTTAGTGTCTTTGTGCCTTTGTGGTTGCTCCTAATCGCTCCGCCTACGTTGGGATTCAGTTGAGACCTAAGAACCAAGAATGAAGACCGTAATCATAGGACTGGACGGCGCGACGTTCGACATAATCAAGCCGCTTGCGAGCGCGGGCCGCTTGCCGGTTCTATCGCGGCTGATGCGCGAAGGTGTGAGCGCGCCGCTCCGTTCGACCATCCTGCCAAACAGTTTTCCCGGCTGGGCTAGCTGCACCACCGGAACCAGCGAAGGCATGCACGGAGTCTTCTCGCCGTTCATCAAGAACCCTTCGAAGTACACCGTTCGCGCGATGAGCGGGCGCGACATCATGACAAGGCCAGTCTGGGATATCTTGACCGAACACGGCGGACGCTCGATCGTGCTCAACGTTCCGACCACTTATCCGCCTGAACCGATCAACGGGCTTATGGTGACCGGAATGCTCACGCCGGGCCGAGGTTCCGCGTTTACCCATCCCGCTTCGCTCAAGAATGAACTGCTCGCGGAGTTTCCGAACTACGTCATCGAGCCCGAGCGAATCCCCGACCGGCATGCTCGCGCGAATGAGTTTCGACGGACGATCGAGGTTCGGGAACGGGCTCTCAAATTTCTCATGCAGCGAGGCGAGTGGGATTTTCTGATGGTCGTCTTCTCGGTGCTCGATCGCGCGCAGCACGACTACTGGGCCGATATGTATCTGCAGCATCCGCGTCACGACCCGAACACGCCGCGCGAGTTTCGAGAGTTCATTCACGAAGTCTATGAACGACTCGACGCGGCAGTCGGGCAATTGATTGAACAGCTTCCCGCGGACGCCCGAGTGCTTGTTGTTTCGGACCACGGCTTCTGTTCGGAGCTGTTTGAAGTTCGAGTCAACGAGCTTCTAGCTGCGGCAGGAATCCTCTCATTCAAGTCACCGTCTTCGCGTAAGAGCGTCGCGCGAGTCAGAACCTTCAAAGAAAAAATCACTCGACGAATCTCGCCGGTCGTTGCCAACGGAAACGTGCTCGATAAAAAAGTGAAATACGGCAGCGCGTTTCTGGACGAGATCGACTGGTCGCGAACGCGCGCCTTCTTCGCTCAGGACAAAGGCGTGTGGATCAATCTGGCTGGCCGCGAGAGCGAAGGCGTTGTGCGTGAGAGCGAATTCGAAAGCGTGATTGAAGAAGCTCGGACCGCGCTGTTGCGGCTGACTTCTCCTGAAGATGGCGAGCCGGTGTTTGAGAGCGTGATGCGGCGCGAGGAAGCGTTCAACGGCGCGTGGTCAAGTGCGCTCCCTGATCTGGTGATGGTCACGCGACGCGACGAGTATGTCTACAACGAACGTCCGAGCTACGGAGACGTGATCGTTCCAGCGGACTCGACTACAGGCACGCACTCGCGCGACGGGATATTCATAGCATGGGGCCGCGATGTCAAAGGCGGCGCGGCCCTTGCGAAGGCGCCGAATCTACGTGATGTTGGGCCGACCGCGCTTGCCTCGCTCGGTTGTCCTCTCACAACGGATATGGATGGACGCGCGCTGATTGAAGTATTCAATGATGTCGGGGAACCGTTGCGACAGGGCAGCTCCTACAAGAACGCGGCGGTAACAAGCGAGGCCTCAGTTCAGCCAGTCTACAAAGCGGGCGAAGAAGCGGAATTACGGGAGCGGCTGAAAGCGCTCGGCTATATTGAGTAAGCGCGGACCTGAATCCGAGGCGGCACAAGTTTCATCTGGCGAAAGTCGCAGGGAATTGAAAAATGAAAACTGCAAATTGAAGAGCGCTGCGAGCGAAACCGCTGAAACTGAAAATTTTCATTTTTCAATTTTCATTTTTCAATTTTCAATGCTTTCCCCGTTCCCGATGTTATTGAGCTGTTTATGAAGATTCTAGTCATCGGTCTTGATGCAGCTACGATGGATCTCATCGAGCCGTGGACTGCGGCCGGACATCTCCCGACGCTCGCGCGATTAGGAAGCGAGGGCGCATCGGGGCGGTTGCTATCGACGCCGAACATGCACAGCGCCTCGGCGTGGACTTCGATCCTGACCGGGCTGAATCCCGGACGTCACGGGTTGTTCGTTTTTTCTGATCGCGACTTCGCGAGTGGCAAGCAAGTATTCTTCAAGGGCGGCGACCGCACGGGCGAATTGATAAGCTCGCATCTTTCAAGGCACGGATTAACTTCCGGATTCCTGAACGTGCCGATGACCTATCCGGCTCAGTGCGAACCCGGTGGTTTCATGGTCAGCGGCCTCGACGCCCCGTCTTTGAACGAGCAGGCGTTCTGCCCCGGCGAGCTTCGTGCCGAATTGCTCCATCGATTCTCGAATTATCGTTTTTCGCCTCAAGGTCTCGGTGATTTGATGAGAGCAGGGCGGCTCGATGAGGCGATTGCGGCCTGGATGGAGTTGATCGAGACTCAGACGGCTGCGGCTGAGTATCTGATCGCAAACAGGCCGGTCGATTTTTTCATGACGGTCTACACGGCGAGCGATTGGGCGGGTCACAATCTCTGGAAGGACGCTGCAGTTTCTGTTAACGCGCTTCTTGAAGTCTATCGTGCGCTTGATGGAGCGATCGAGCGGCTGCTCAATCACGCGAACGCCGAGACACAAGTTTACGTGATCTCGGACCACGGAATGGGACCACACACCGGCGCGTCGTATCACCTCGCTGAATGGTTGGAGGCCAAGGGCTACATGGTCCGACGCGGCCGCTCGCAAGCTCGTCATTCGATCATCAGCGCGAGCCGTAAAGCTGCGCGCAGTCTTTTGCCTGTTTCAGTCAGGGAACGAGTGAAAGCGGGAATCGGCGAAGAACGCGTCGGGCGATTGCAGGCTGCGGAGAAGGACTCGTTTTACTCTTCGATTGATTGGGAAGGCACTGTGGCTTACACCGAGCCCGGCCGCCACGTCATCAACATCAACCTCGAGGGACGGAACGCTGGCGGACGCGTCGCGCCATCTGACTACGCGGATGTCTGTTCGCGAATCATCGACGATCTGAGTCAATGGACCGACGATCGCGGCCGCAAGATAGTCCACCGAGTCGCTCGGCGCGATGAGGTTTATTCGGGGCCGTTCACCGAACGCGCCAGCGACCTCTATGTATACTGGAATCCCGGCGCCAACGTGGGTGAGCCACCGGAGGAAGTTCGCGGCCGAGGATTTTGGTGGAGCGGCGATCACCGGCCCGAGGGCGTCTTGATCTGCAAAGGGCCGGACCTGAACTCGACCGCGCTCGCGGCGTCGCCCACGGTCTGCGATCTCGTACCGACTATGATGTACGCGGCGGGCCTGCCCGTGCCGGATCACCTGGATGGCCGCGTGATTCAAGAAGTATTCACCGGCGAGTTTCTTGCCGCACATCCTGTGCAGGTCGAATCCACAGGCTCCCGTACTGCTGCCGATCAGATCGGGCTCAGCGCGGAAGAAGAGCAGATGGTCGACGAGAAGCTACGCGGCCTGGGCTACTTGTAAAGGGATGACGGATGAAGCCTGAGACAGAGGTCGAGCTTGCGGCGATAACGAGCGACTCGCGTCCACTTCATCCGTCATCCGGGACCGGTCAGCTCCTCAAAAGACATGCGATAAATGTAACGTTCATAGTCGTGGCCATCATCGCGCTGTTCTGGCGCGTGTTCTTTCTGGGCGAAACCCTCATCGACGTCAACACGTTGAACAACCAGCTTCCCTGGGGTTATTCAGCAGGCCAATCGGACTACCCATACAATCGGCGCGACCTGACCGATACATACGTGACGCGCGATTACTTCGTTGTGACCGCGTATCGTGATGGCGAGTGTCCGCTGTGGAACCCGTACACGATGGCGGGGCATCCGATCTACGCTGATGGCGTCACGCGCACACTGTCGCCGTTTCTGTTGTTCTACAAGTTCTTCGACGTCCCGCTCGGCTATTCGCTCGCGCGGCTATTCGAGCTGATGCTGGCCGCGGTCTTGATGTACATCTTCCTTGTAGCGATCGGCGCAAGCGCGAACGGTGGGCTGATGGGTTCGCTTGTCTTTGGGTTCTCGGCTCACTCGATGCTGCACCTGACGGGGCTCGGTTGGTGGGGCGGACTGATGTTGCTTCCGCTGATTCTGTTGTTTGTCGATCGAGCGGTCCGGCGGCCGCAAGCCGGCAGCATTCGCAACGCGATGCTGGCGGGCGTGTTTCTGGCGGCGCAGTTCTTTTGTGGATATCTGCCGAATCAGATCTACTATGTTGGCGCGGTGGTTTTGTATTACGCGTTCTTCGCGTTTGTCGCGCGCCGCAGCGGAAGTGGAAGCCGCGCGGTGACGCGCTTGCTGGCGATGATGGCGGTGACGCTCGCGGTAGGGTTAGCTCTTTCGGCGACGCAATGGGTCCCGTCTCTGGAGCTGCTGTCGTACTCGAATCGCAGGATCGTCGGCGCCGAGTTGGGGTATGTCTATCTACCGCCGTGGTACGCGGCTACGTTGGTGTTTCCTAACTTTTTCGGGTCGGCTTATGACGCGAAGGCGCTCACCCTGTTCACGGCGCTCGGGGTCTCGCACGATCACATTCTCTATCTGGGCATTGCGGCGCTTGCGCCGCTTGGTTTTGGTTTCTATTGGCTGAGGCAGACGAAAAACAAACAGAGTGAAGGCTCGCGGCTTCAGATCGCGGGTCTTGATGGTGCTGTTCGAAATAGCGTCGTCTTTTTCGTTGTGCTGGGCGCGCTCTCGCTGGTCTTGATGATGGCGGCCCCGCTGTACGTTCACGTCACTCGATTCATTCCAATCCTGCAGGTCATTCGCGTCGCTGTTCGCGCAGGAGTCTTGTTTCTCTTCGCAGCGGCGGTGCTCGTAGCGTTTGGAACGGATTTGCTTCTCGAGTCCCCCCCTGATGCGCTTCGGAGATTCGGCCGGCTCGCACGAAGGTTCGCTCTTGGCGTCGCGGCTTTCGTGTTGGTTGCGGTGAGTGGTTCGTACGTGATCAAGCTGGTCGGCATTACTGTTAATGCCGGTGAGAGAGGGCGATTGGCTTTCATTCGCAGAACGGCATTGGCGCTGAGCGCTCAGTTCACTCCGCCCAACGTGAGCATACTCATTCCGCTCGCGCTCCTCTTCGGGGTCGCATTTCTCGTGTTGGCGTTCGTTGAAAAGCGACTCACGAGCAGAAGCGTTTTCTTTTGCATGGTCGCGCTGCTGATGGTTGATCTGTTCTGGAACAGCAATCAGTTCGATCACACCTTTGATCGGTCGCGCGTTTTTCCCAGGACTGAAATTACTGATCTACTGCACTCGCTTCCGCCGGGCAGAGTACTAGTCGTACCGTCGGGTTTGGAAACGAATCGCACCGCTTCAGCAGGAGCGGGCGCGGAGAAAATCATCGCGCCGCCAAACACCTTGTTGCCTTATCAGATCCCGACTGTGTCAGGAAAGAACCAGCAGTTTCCAAAATGGTATCGTGAATTCGCATCGCTAATAGAACCTCAACCGAATCTGAGCCACGTCGTCTTCGATCAATACCGCTCGCCCTTCTTCGACGTTCTGAACGTGAGATACGTTATGACACACGAATCCGCGCGGCTGCTCGACGGATATGACTTGCTCGCTACTGCGGAGGGTGTGTCGCTGTACGAGAACAAGAACGCTATGCCGCGAGCGTTCTTCGCGAGCCGCGCGATCGCGGTGAGCAGCCCGCCGGAATCACTGACCACAATGCGGGCTCCGGACTTTGATCCCAACGCTCAAACGGTTGTTGAAGTCGATCCGGGACCGTCGCTCTCGCTTGTAGAATCCCTGCTGCCCGACGCCCGGCGTCAGACTCCGGCGTCCGCCACGATCACCGCGGACGGCCGCAATTGGGTCTTGATTGAGACCGACAATCTCAGGGACGGCTTGCTTGTGCTAAGCGATAACTATTACCCCGGCTGGCTGGCGTCCGTCGACGGCGCCTCCACGCAAATCTTCAGAGCCAATCACACGATGCGAGCGGTCAACGTCCCGGCCGGCCGCCATCTGGTATCATTCCGGTTTATTCCGGCGGCTTTTTTCGTGTCAATGTACGTCAGCCTCGCGGCTGCCGCGTTGACACTGGCCGCGCTGATTCTGTCAGCCTTCATGCGAAGGCGGAGTAACGGCCACGATTTACGACAAGATCAAAAAGACAGTTAAGCACACGCTTATCTTCGGCATCGGAAGCGTGGTTAACAGCGCGTTCGGGCTCGTGTTGGTGCCCGTCTATTCTCGTAAACTGAACGCAGGTGACTTCGGCGTGTTGTCGCTGCTCACCGTTACGTTGACGCTTGTAACGATCGTTCTGAAGTTTGGACTCAATCACGCGTTCTTCAGGCACTATTACGAGGCCGAGGACCCTGAACATCGCCGAAAGATCGTGGGCTCCACGCTGATTTTCCTGCTCGTGTCCTCAGCCGCAGCCGCCGTCCTGCTGTGGTTGGTTGCGCCGCGGACCAGCGCAATTCTCTTCAAGGGCGACCAGTCGCGAGCGAACCTGGTCCAGCTTGTTTTTCTGATTTGCTTCTTTGAAGTGATCTCGTTGATCCCCGACTCGATACTGCGAGCCAAATTCAAGTCAGCCCAATACTCTGCGTTGAACATCACCGCGTTCCTGTTCCAGCTTATTGTTATCGTTTACCTGGTGATCGGAGTTGGCGCGAACGTCAGAAACGTGTTGATCGGCCGGCTCATCGGCGCGGCGTTCGAGGCCCTGCTGTTCTACGGGATGGTGTTTCGAGACTTGAGCTTGAAGTTTTCCTTGCCCGAGCTGCGCGGGTTGCTGGCTTTCGGTACTCCGTTGATATTCGGCCAGGTATCCTTTCACCTTTTCATGATGATCGACCGCTTCTTCCTCGAGCGGTACACGACCGAGCGTGATTTGGGCGCGTACGCGATGGCGAACACGCTTGTGTCGGTGGTGACCATCCTGGTTACCGTGCCGTTCAGTCAGGTGTGGACGGTTATGCGCTTCTCGGTGATGAACGAAGAAGGGGCGAATGAATACTACTCGCGAGTGCTGACTTACATCTTGTTCGTGAGCATGTTCTTCGCGCTTTGCGTTTCGGCGGTTGCGGGAGACGGGCTGACGCTCTTTAGCTTGAATGGCTATTGGAGAGCGGCGCGTATCATCCCGCTGCTCGGGTTGGCTGCGGTGCTAGACTGCGCATCACGAGTAGTGAACGTCGGCATCACGCTAAAGAAGCGAACGATCTTCGCGCCCATAGTGATCATCGCGGCGCTCGCCGTGAACATCGGTTTGAATTTCTGGCTGATCCCTCGATACGGCATCATGGGAGCGACGGTTTCAACGCTAGCCTCGTACGTCGTTTTTTGTGGTCTGAGATATTGGGCCTCGAATCTGTTCTTCAAAGTCCGCTACGAATGGAGCAGGGTATTCACGATACTGGCGGTCGGCTCGGCGATGATCGGCGCGTTCTACTTGACTGATTCGCTGCGCGGCGACTCGCCAAGCGACGCGCGCATCGTGCTTTCGATGGCGATCAAGGCTTCGTTGGCGCTGTCGTTTCCGTTGTCGCTGTTCGCGCTTCGGTTTTTTGATGAGCGAGAGCTGCACAGGATTGGCGAGATATGGCGGAAGATCTTGCTATCGATCAAGAGGCGAAGGCTGAAACCAGCTTAGCTCGGCGGCTTCAACGCGAGTCGCAGGGAACGTTTGGCTTATAGGAAGGTTGACCCGTCCGCCCTTAGAGTCTGATACTCACGTACGCGAGGATCGTGCGAAAGCATCGGTGATCCTAGGAAGCGAAGGACACATGGGCGCCTCAACGAACTATGCCATTGAGTCTAAGGGGATCGACCAAAACCCGGGAGTGACTATGTATGTTGAAGCGAATTTACGTGGACAACTTCAGATGTTTGGTGAACTTTGAGTGGGAACCTGGACCGGCCCACATCAACCTCATGTTGGGTCCGAACGGCTCCGGCAAAACGACGGTCTTTGAGTGTCTAGAGGCCCTCCGTGCGTTCGCTACTGGAGACGCAAAGCTAGATGATCTTTTTGCGGCTTCAACACTGACCCAATGGCAGAATGTACTAACACAGAGCTTGGAGATCGACTGGGAAAGAGAGGGAAGTGTATATCGTTACGAGGTCGCGATTGTGCATAACAAGAATCGAACGCATCGCGAGGTCGCGCACGAGCGATTGTCATTGGAGGGCAAGCCGCTGCTTCGGTTTGAGAAAGGCTATGTGCACTTGTGGGGAGGGGAGATCTCAAAGAAGACTCAGGTGTATCCCTTCGCTTGGAAACAATCCGCGATGGCTTCGCTCCCTACGACTGCGCTCTACTCGAAGCACACTTGGCTCAAGACTGCCTTGGATCGAACGACCGTTCTACAGATCGTTCCGCCGATGATGGACGAAACAAGTCTTCAGGAGACAACTCGCCCACTTCGATATTTTCAGAACTTCGTTTCTTGGTACCGTTGGATTTCGAATGATCATGGAATGGCGATCCGTCTTGAGCAAGAACTAAAGGAGATACTGCCTGGGTTCAGTCATTTCAAACTCGAGTCCCACGGTCCCGAGGCGAAACTGCTAAAGGCAGTTTTTGACCATGAAGGACAGAAACCGGTCGAATTGAGCTTCAGCTGTTTGTCCGACGGGCAGCGGATGCTCATTGCTCTCTACGCTCTCCTTCACAGCCTGAGGGCTCAGCCGGAGGAGTCGGACGGTGACAATCAACCGACCGGATTATTGTGTTTGGATGAGCCGGATAACTTCATCGCTTCCCGCGAGATTCAGCCGTGGCTAACGGCCATCGAGGATCAGTTACTTGAGGCAAAGGCGCGACTCCTCTTGATTTCTCACCATCCAGAGAGTATTGACTACGGGTTGATGCCATCGACAGGTGAAACACTCTCAGTCTTCTGGTTTAGCCGAGAAGCCGGTGGGCACTCGAGAGTGCAAACACTGCTCCCGGAGCAGAATGGAGGATTGAAGCCTTCGGAACTTGCTGCACGGGGGTGGCTAGGGCTTGGGGGCCAGGCCCCAGAAGAACCGGCCCCCGCTAAGAAACCGCCAAGGCGGAAAATCACAAAACTCAAACAGAAATAGATATGGCAGAGTTGATCAAATGCGAAATCCGACGGGACAAGAAACAAGCCCGCTGCTTCCATAAAGAACAGGGTGGCGCCTGGCGGGAGCACGACCTTGAGCGATAGCTATACACATATTGTAGTGTTATGCGAAGACAAGCAGCAGTCTGTCTTCGTTAGGCGATTTTTAATCAAATGTGGAGAAAGCCGCCATAATATCTACATCAAGTACTCACCACCAGGACTGGGTGCCGGCGAACAATTCGTGCGAGAGCAATACGCGACAGAACTGGCTGGATACCGAAGGCGGGCGACGATACTCAACGTTGCTCTAGTGGTGATGCGGGATTGTGACACGAGGAGCTTAGGGGAGACCCGAGCGACGTTGGAAGGGGCTAAGCGCAGACGACCGAACGAGAGAGTTGCTTTGCTCTTCCCAAAGCGAAACATTGAAACCTGGATACATTTTCTGATAGATGGTGGAGCGGTCAACGAAACCGATCCCTATCCCAAATTAAGGGGCCGCGAATCAGACTGCCATGCTGCGGTCGACCGTCTGGCTGCGAAGAACGAGTATCGACTTTCCGCCGACGTACCTTCGTCGTTGCGTGCTGCGTGTCCGGAGATCCGAAGAATCTTTCCCGAAAAACGGTGTGTCGAACCGGCCGAGTGAGCCTCGTGCCCCTCCCATTCTTTGCGCCAAGCTACTTAACATTATTACCTGGCGCTAACAGTGCGGCTACGGGGGACATAAGCCTTGTCCATCGGTAGGACCTTGAACAGTACCGTGTCGTAGAATCCCTTGGCTTCAGCTTCGCGCGTAGCTTCGACAGCATTCGACCCACTACCCCCTATCGTCTCAGTCTCAGCCGATTCATGGATAGCAACCCACTGATTCTCGTGCTTTCTAAGCTCCTCAACGAAGGCGATTTCGGTTTCTTCAGGCATACGTTCCTCAATCTCGCAGTTGTAGGTTAACCATATTGTGCAGAGCGCGTCAATTAGCCAAAGGGTCTGCACTACGCCCTGGACCTATGGTTGGAGAAGGTCTACGGAAAGAGCTGCAAGGGAAAAGCGAGGTTGAACCGCTTCGCTGATGATTTCGTTGTGTGCTTCCAAAACAGGGAGGATGCGATGAGGTTCCCGGAGGCGCTAGGCGAACGGTTAGCAAAGTTCGGACTAGAGGTAGAACCGACGAAGACCAAGGTGCTGGAGTTTGGGCCGCGCGCAGAAGCAAACGCCCGCGCAAGAGGAGAGAGGCCAGGGACGTTCGACTTCCTTGGATTCACACACTACTTGAGCAAGGCGCGAGACGGGAAGCGATTCAGGATGAAGCGAGTGACGTCGAGGAAGAACTTCCGGGCGAAGCTAGCGACACTGAAGGGATGGCTGAAGCAAGTGCGAACGAAGCCAACGAAGTGGATCATGGAGAAGGTAGGCTGAAGCTACGAGGGCACTATGCCTACTACGGAGTGACAGACAACTACCGAGGAATCGCACGATACTACTGGGAGGCCACGAAGTTGCTGCACAAGTGGATGAACCGGCGGAGTCAGCGAAGGAGCTACACGTGGGCAGAGTTCAAGGAGTTGCTGAAGTTGTTCAAGCTACCAAGAGCGCGCGTAAAAGTTGACCTCTACTGTCGAGCGCAAAGGACCATCTGAGGAGCCGTGTGCGTTAATAGCGCACGCACGGTTCTGAGAGGGGCAGGGGACAACTGGTGTATGGTTGAAGTATGGTGGCAC
>JBGQGO010000101.1:0-13105 GCA_041497455.1 Blastocatellia bacterium
TGGAAATAAGCGCCCGGCGGCAAGCCTTCCACTCGATTGACGATCGCGTAGATGTCATTCAGCGGCGCAGCATCGCGCGCCAGGAAGTCAGTCGTTATGCGTCGTGTCGCGCGATCGATGATTACCGAGAGATCCGCAAACGGCATCGGCTTGCGCGCAAATCGGCGCGTAGAACCACGGCGTTGAATCACGTCCTCGATCGCCTCAGCCGGCAGTTCCTCGTCAGGATTCGGACCAAGCGGAAACAACTCCCCTTCGATACGAAGCGTATTCGAATCGATCTTTGCGCCGCGCCAATCGCTCACGTGATCGCGATTCGTCAACGACGACGCGGCGTGGACTTCTCGGATTGAAGGATAATCAACCGGCGACATAGAGATGGGCACGACCCCGAAGTTGATCTCTGGCAGCTCTTCAATAGCAGGGCAGCCGGGCAATGCCTGATCGGTATGGCCGAGCGCGAGCAAGCTCAGCGCAAGCTCCTGCTCACCGTCGATACCTATCAGCTTATTCACATCCGCTTCAACGAAGCCCATCACAACTTCCGCCGGGAGATCGTGCGCCGCCGACATCGCAAGCGCGTTCGCCGCGATCATTCCGTTGTCCCAGAAATGATATCGATAAGCCCGGTCGCGATACTTCCACGTGCTGCGCCAGCTTATCGAAGTGAAGACCAGCGTGACCGGCGCAGAAACAACGCTCGGTTCACTTCCACTCGCCCGCGCCAATACGCTACGAAGGTCCCCTTCGCGCAACAGTCTCAACGCAAAGTCCCCCGGATTGAAGTGATAGACCCCGGCGCTTAGCCCATCGATATCGCCGCAGACCACGTAGACTTCCGTCGGATACAGCGCGCCCGCGCAAGCCGCCGCCCGAAAGTAAAGCTCACCACCAGGATAAGTCTTGTGCTTGGTGACTCCCGCGGAGTAGTACAGAATGCTGGCAAGCCTCGCGAGATCCGGGTGCTTCTCTCCGCTGAACCCGGCGCCGGGCGCGGCGACGACTTCAAGCGCCGGAGCAAGCGTCTGCACCAGCGCGCGCGGCAGGGGTATCGGCTCAATGCCTGGATAGATCTTGAATGGCGAAGGCTTGTTTGCCCAGTCGAGATAGTGCGCGTCGGAGCGGATGCTCCAGTACGAATGCTTTGTTAGATCGTGATACCGCTGCGCTTTTTCAGTGTTGCGATTATGCGTCATTGTTGCTTGAGCTTTTCGTCGAGACCCGAGAGCGATCCGTTTAACCTTTTGTAGAGCGCCTCAATCTGGGCTCGCCGCACCACCGCTGTAGGCGACTCAGGCTCGTAGCTCGCGATGTACAGTTCAAGCGCGCGCCGCTCGTCGCCAGCCTCTTGAGTCGCGACGGCGAGATGCCAGATCGCGGTCTTGCGATCGAGGCTCGTAGGATAAACGTCAACCGCCTTGATCAAGCTTTCGATCGCTCCCCGCGTATTGCCCTTCTTGAACTGCGCCCAGCCGAGCGCATCGTAAGCGCGGCCGGCGAACATCGCGCGGCGGCCTTCACGGTCAAGCCTCGGCGCATCCCGCATCGAACCCGCCGGCTCGGTCGCCGTGTCGGCGATCGCAATCGCCCGCCGGGCTAGTTGTTCAGCAGCGTCCAACGCGAGGTCGGCCTCTGTCAGCTTGCGCGCGGCCCACACCATTCGAAACGCCTGACGCCCGTCGTCGAGCGTCGTGAACGTAGTGATCGCGCGAAGAAGTTCAGGCATACCCGGCAGGTTCGCATCGCGCCCTGCTGAAAGCTCCTCGGTCAGCGAAGGCGTATTGGTCGCGCGTCGAGGCCGAGTCGCGCCTCTTGTGTCATCGGTCTGGGCTGCATCTTTCGCCTGGCCGGGGCGGGCGCGCTTGCGAGCTGCTGCCTGCTGGGCGGGCTTGCGCGCCGCCAGCGCGACCTTTGAATAATGATCGATTCTTGCTACCGCTTCCACCAGCCTGTATTGAAAAGAGGTCGTTGGATCGTAGCTCAGGAACAGCGCCGCTTGTCGCTCGCGTTCTAGCAGCAAGTCGAGCCGGAGCGACCTGGCTTTGACCGCGCCGCCGAGCATCGTCTCGAATTCGCCCTCGCTGTTCACCGTGAAAGCCTTGCGCATCACCTCGGTCACTTGATCGTATCCATCCAGAGCCAGAAATGCTTTCGCCAGCTCGAAGGTCAGCGTCGCGAACCCTGCGTGAGATTGCCCACTCAGTAAAGTCGCAAGCGCATCGCCGAATTTTCCTTCAAGCGCGTCGGTTTCAGCCTTTGCGATAAACGCCCACGCGTACCGAGGCTCGATGCGTGCCGCTTGTTCGATCAGCGGCCGGGCAAGCACCGCTTTCTTCCGAGCCACGTAGAAAAAAGAGAGCTGAGTCAGAAAGCGATAATCCGCCGGCGCAAGCTCCATTGCCCGTTTGATCTCAGGGGCGGCTTCTTCATCACGCCCCAGCGCAAGCAGAGCGATCGCCAAACCGCCGTGCGCCTCGGCATCATCGCGCTTGAGCGCGATCTGTTTGCGGTAGTAAGTAACCGCTCTTTCATAGTCGCTCATTGCGCGAGCCAGGTTGCCGAGATTCAGATTCGCGAATTCATCCTTCGCGTCAATCTCAACGGCGCGTTGAAACTCGGCCGCCGCGTCGTCCAATCGCAAGCTGATCAAATAAGCCGTGCCCAGGCTGTTGTGCGCGCGATGATCCTGCGGCGCCAGTTGAACCGCGCGTTCAAGCACGCGCACCGCCTCGAACGGCGCTTCGATCTGAACGTAGAAGAAGCCTATTTCAACCAGACGGTTGGGGTCAGTGTCGAACCGTGACTCGAACGAACGCATAAGGTCGGCAGATTCGACGCGGTAGCCGAAAGCGTTCATCGCCATTGGCAATGGAAAAATGTACTGGCCGAAGACCTTGTCGTTTATGGAAGCGGGAGCGGCGCGAAGCGCGGCCTTGAACGCTTGCATGGCCAGTTGCGGATTGGCTTCTCTGAGCGCTTGCTCGCCCTTGAGCGCATATTCACGCATCAACAACTCGCGCGCTTCGTTTTCAAGCGTCGAGCCGCGATTTGCAGCTACAAACTTCTCAAGCAGATTGATTCGTTCTTGCTGAGTCGTCGCGTTGCGAGCCCGGTCGAGCGCGTCTTGAGGAGAGAGAGCTTGCGCGGATTCTTCAACCGGTGGGGTTGTCTTCCTGGGAGCCGGCCTTTTCTGCTGTGGACGTTGATAAGCGGCAAGTGACTCACGCGCACCTACTCCGAGCACGATAACAATTGCGCAAGCAATCGCGAGCCGGCGTTTGCACGTTCTAGTGATCTGCAACAGAGAATTCCATAGCAGCTTCTCATTAACACCCAACTTCAGTTGGGTGTCGTGGGCTCCGCGGCCGGTCGCAACCGTTTCAACGGTTTTGCCGCCTCGTGGACGTGGCGAAACTGTTGAAACAGTTCGCATATCTGCGCTCCACAAATCACCCCTCTGAAGAGGGGTGTTAATGTGGGGACAACGAATCATAGCAACCTCAACGAGACTCTGCCGACTCCCGAGATACTACCGATTTCAATGTTACAGTTCATTGCTTGCATACCCGCAGCCCAGTGACGATTCAGTTCGCTCCCGCGTTCGCCTGAATCGGCGGGGCCAGAGCCTCGACCAGCACGCGGCCGGTTCGATTGGAGGGCGGCTCTATGCCCAGCATCGCTGCAAGCGTCGGCGCGATGTCAGAGGGCGAGCAATCACCGTTGTAGCGTCCGGCTCGCACTCCCGCGCCAAGAATGATCAGCGGCACGTGCGTATCGTAGTTGTAAGCCGAGCCGTGTGTGGTCGGCAGCTCGCCCTCCGCGAAGAACCAGAGAGGCTTCGTTATGAGCCACACGTCGCCAGAGCGCCCACGGTTGAAGCCGTTAGTGACTCGCCGGGCAACTGGTCCGCCGGGCATTCGGCCGCCGACAATCTGAGTGCGAGTATAGTAGTTCACCACGCCGTCAGCCGCGAGCGCCGCTTCACCAGCCACCCGCTCGGCTTCCGCAGGGTCTACCTTTTTCTCGGCGATGAGTCTTTGATCGAGGTAGAGTTGATCGTTGATGAAATTGATGACCCACTTGCCTTCCCCGAAACGGGCTCCCAGAGCCTTGTTCGCGGCATCGGATACTTCGCGGCCTGGCACCCGCGCGGCGTCGAAACCCTTTGAGCGCATGTACTCGGGAACCGGCGCGACCCCGTGATCCCCAGTAACCGCGATGATCGTGTTGGCAAGACCGACTTTCCTGTCGATGTAACTCAGGAGGTCCGCAATAACACGGTCCAATCGGATGTACGTGTCTTCGGTTTCCTGGCTGTCGGGTCCATAAAAGTGCCCGGCGAGGTCGGGCGACGAAAAGCTAATCGAGAGCAGATCAGGGTACTCGTCAGCGCCGAGCGATTCAGCTTCGACTGCGGCTTTGCCAAACGCGGCCAGGTACTCAGACGCGAAGGGGGTGATCACGAACGCGTTGTAGAACTTTGGACCTGGCTTCTCTTCGCCGCCGGTTACCACATACGGAAAGCGAGCACCTAATGACGAGCGCTGAAGCGGAAGGTTCTCGGCTTGCGCGCGTCTGTATGCTTCTGCCGGCAGCGTGCGCTCCCACTTCATGCCGAAGTATCTGTCCGCGCGATCGGCGGTATCGAACGTCTTGACCCAGGCTGGAAGCTCCTTGAAGTAGTAATCGCTCGACACAAACTCACCGTCCGCTTCGCTGAACCAGAACGCGCCGTTTGGACGCTGACCTCCCGGGAGCACTGCCGCGCGATCCTTCAGGGACGCAGTCACAACCTTGGATTGAAAGTTATTCGCCAGCCGCATTTGATCGCCGATGGTCGTGCCGATAAGGGTTCGAGGGCTGGCGGCGCCGCCTTTTGCCGAGGTCCCCTTGCCGGTTACCAGGTGCGCGGAATCATCGGCGACCATCACGCGGACTTTGCCGGATTCGCGATCAAACCACGTGTTGCCCACTATACCGTTTAGAGCCGGGACCGATCCGCTGAAAATCGCCGCGTGCCCGCAAGCCGTGAAGGTCGGAACATAGTCGTAGTTCGCGTTGGTGAAGAGCGCGCCTTCGTTCATCAACCGTCTGAACCCGCCGCTGCCAAACAGGTCGCCGAAGCGTTCGAGATAATCATAACGGAACTGGTCGACGACAATCACCAGGACAAGCTTCGGTTTGGATCTCGCCGGGCCTGGGCGAGAGGCCTGCCGCTGGGCCTCACTCGACGGCGAAAGCAGAACCAAAGCGAGGAGTAAAACAACGATAATCCTGGTGAGAACTTTGTTTTTGTTAATAGTGATCGTCATTGGTATCTTCTGGTTTCAACAGACACACACCGTAATTCACGTACGCAGTTGGTGTCAACCTTTGCGGCCTCGGTGATTTCAGGACAACGATGGGCGATTAACTTGATCAAAGCTTCGCTTCAGTTTCGTTTCAAGTTTCTTTTCAATTGCCTCCCCGGGTGTGATATATAGGACTCCCCATAAGCCTGAGGCGTGATATATAGGAGTTCCCCAAAACCCTGACGACCGTCGCGATGGGAAGAACATTCGAGAACGAGCAGCCCAACCGCCGCGCCGCATTCATATCGTGGCGGTGGTTGGCGATTGCGTCCTTTCTGATCATCGCTCTGATTGTCGGGATTCTGATCGCAAACAAGGCGCGCGGCTCGGATGTTGATCGCGGCACCCGAGCGCTGATCGAAGCGTTCAGCAAGCAGCGATTGATCGAGCCCCGGCTCTCGGGCGGATTCAAGGCCGGTACGTTCACACCATCGCGCGAAGATAGCTCCGGCGTCCAAACTGCGAAGTTCGAGCGAGCTCGCGACCTGATCACCGACGCTGCCGCGAAAGGCGGACCGGATGAGCAGCTTGCGTACGCGCGGCTCCTACTGAGCGAGAACAAGAAACTGCCAGAAGCGGCCAAGTATCTCCGGCATGTCTTGGCGAGCGCGCCGGACAATCCCGAGGCTCACAACGATCTGGGCGTCTGCTTGATTCAACAGGGCAAACTCGAAGATGCATTGGATGAGTTCGAAGCCGCGCTGAAGCACAAAGCAGGAATGCCCGAGGCGCTCTTCAATCGCGCATTGTGCTACCAGGGCCTGCTCCTGCGCGACGCAGCCGCCGCCGAATATGCCCACTTCGTGGAAGTTGAGTCAGACAGAGGCTGGCAGGATGAAGCAAGGCGGCGAATTCAGGAAGTATCTGCTCCGCTAGCATCCCAGAAACGCGAAGCTGACACCATCGCTGCATTCGACGCGGAGACCAACGTTGAGGAGGCAAAGCGATTCGCGGATCAGAACCTTCAGGTGATGATAAAGCACGCATCAGAGAGGCTGCCTGGCGAATACTTGAAGGACGTTGTAGAAGGGCGTGGGCAACAGGCTCAACGCGCGTTGCTCGGGATTGAGTTAATCGGCGAGCGCCTGGCTGGAGCGAAGCAAGACTCTTCAATCGCCGATCTCGGACAATACTTGCGCAATCTGCCCGAGCCGGAATGGCGTACTGAGTTGACATTGATCTCCGATTACACCCAGGCAGCAAACCTGGCGTATCAAAGCCCTTCTGCCGCTCAGGGATCGTTCGACCGGCTACGGAGGGAGTTCGCCTTCCGCGGCAACGGTGTGTTTGAATACTTCTCAATCCATTACGTGGCGTCTTGCAACTATAGCGCGGGTCAATTGGCGTCTGCCGTGGCAGCCTCGAAGGAAGCTCTCAACATTGCGCAACAGCACGCCTGGCCTTATCGGCAGGCCCAGGAATTGATACTGCTAGGCATTCTGTACTCGAGACTCGGTCAAGACTCTCTCGCGATCAAGTCGGTTGACCAGGCCAGGCTTCCCGTTCGCGGGATGCCGATTGAGGCGTACGCGTTCCAGTACCTGTCGGACGCCTACAATAATCTTGGGGATATCGATAAGGGACTTTCCTGCCTTCGCGAATCAACGAAGCTCTTTCTTGAAAGTATGCCAACGCGCAAAGAGGTTGCGAGCAACTACTTGAATATTGCCGACCTTTACCGGCGCCGGGGCAACCATGAGCTTGCCTTGCTTTATGCCAGGCAATCGCTCAGCTTATCTGAGTTGGTGAACGACAATAAGCGCGCGGCACAGGCCTCGGCATTCATCGCCGTTGAGCACTCGCGGTTGAACCAGGTTGATCAAGCCGAAGCCCAACTGAATCGCGCCTTTGACTACTTAGCGAAAGTTGACGCCCAGGAGCGGGATTACACCGAAAGTGTCGTGCTGACGTTCGCCGGTGAAATGGCCCGCAAGATTGGCGATGCATCTCGCTCGCTCGAATTCTATTCGAGGGCGGAGGCGATCATCGAGCGGAGCGAAGGGAAAGAGATCCCATTGCTGGAGGTTCTGCGCGGCCGGGCAAAGACGTATGTTGAAGCGAGAGAATTCAGCAAAGCCCGGGCTGATCTAGAGCGCGCCGTGTCATTGCTAGAGAAGTACCGCACGAACATAGTTGAGCCCGAGAATCGCAGCAGGTTTCTCGATGCGCGCCAGGGAACCTTCGATGAATTAGTTGCGCTCAGCCTGGATGCCTTAGGCCGCAGCGAGCAAGCGTTCGATTATTCGGAAGAGTCGCGTGCTCGCACGCTGCTGGATGAAAGCGTACCTGTGAAGCGTGCAGGCTCACAATCTGGGAGAACCGCTACGCCACTCAAGCTTCAAGAGATTCAGGCTGCATTGCCTGCTGATCTTCGGCTGGTGACTTACTCGGTCACTGATGAGCGGACTTACATCTTCACGATCACGCGATCACGATTCGACGTCGTACAGTCATCCGCCACGACTGAGATTATCGATCGGCTTGTCCAGGAATATGTCTCCGGTCTGAAGAATAGGAGTTCGCTCGATGAGCTCTCGGAGAAGGCAAAACAGTTGTACGAGTATCTGATCGAGCCAATCGGCGCACAACTCTCCGACGGCAAGAGGCTGTGCGTAGTGCCGGATAAGGCCCTTCACTTTCTCCCGTTTGCCGCACTCATTGACAGGTCCGGGCAGTTTCTCGTCAAGCACTACAACCTCACCTATGCGCCATCGGCCACTGTGTTGACGCATTGCATTGAGGAACGCCGACTAAAAGGGACTGGCGGGACCGAGAGCGCTCTTGCGGTTGGCAATCCCAAATTCGATCGCGAGAAGTTTCCCACGCTGGAGACGTTGACGGATGCCGACCTTGAAGCGGCCGAGGTTGCGAAGTTCTACCCTGGCAGCGTGTTGCTTAACTCCGCTTCTGCGAGCAAGAAGAACGTGAAAGAGGCACTCAACGTTGAGATCATACACCTGGCAGTGCATGTACTCGTTGACGAAAAGTCGCCGTGGCTGGCGGCGCTGGTTCTCGCCGGGGATGGTTCGGCGTCTCAAGGGTCGCGGGGTGGTGATGAATCGGGCGGCGAGGGATTGTTGTACCTCAACGATATCTACGGAATCAGCTTGCCGCGAACGCGACTGGTCGTGTTGTCCGCTTGTCAGAGTGCGTTGGGACAATACTATCGGGGCGAGGGAATCGTCAGTCTTGTTCGCCCTTTCCTGGCGCTGCGGGTTCCAATGGTCGTGGCAAGCCTTTGGTCAATCGACTCAGAAGCGACGGCCCCTCTCATGATCGAATTCCACAAGAATAGAACATCGGGCAAGAAGGATGCCGGAGAAGCGCTGCGCGAGGCTCAAATCAAGTTGACGGAAGACGAGCGCTTCCAACATCCGTACTACTGGGCGCCGTTCATCGCCGTCGGCAGCGACAATTGAGCACTTCGACACGAATTGTTAACAGCAGACATATAAGAGGGGGTCGGCAATAAATGGGGTTCTAGACGCTTGGCCGACACATGCATCTCGTGATTCCTCATCCCCAGTTTGACCTAGCCCGAGAATAGAGAAAGGAGACTGTATGGCTAAACGAGCGAAACTGATTCTGGATAGTGGGTGCTTCCTGCCGCTGACTGACAAGAAACAAACGTACTCTGAGATAGGGTTGTTTCAATGTGACAAATCCATGGCTGATTTCACTGTTCGCGTGGACGGTGAGGAGAAGCACTTTCCTGCGCTTCGGAAGCTTGGGAGCCACTGCAGGATAGAGGTGCGTCACGTTAACCGAAACGGAACCGCCAAGAAGGGGAGGGTAACATTCCCGAAGTCGTTTCACCGCCGGCTACTTAAGTTGAAGGATCTGTACGGCGAGCATGTTCCAGTTAACTCAAAGACCTTTGACTGCATAGTCCTCTTGGGCACCGGCCGGTTTTCGTCCAAGGACGCGCGGCTCGGGCGCGTTTTCAAGCAACATACGAAGCGCGCCGACGGAAGGCACGTGCTCCAGGCAAGGGTTGCGCCCAAGGAGCTCAAGAAGCCAATCATGCACGACATTGTCGTGAGATATTCGCTGGAAGACGGCGAATGGATAGAGCTCTTAAGAGACGGTACGCCGTTTTGGTCAACCAAGGACGCGGATGCGAAGCAGAGTATCGAGATCAAAATACTCGCAGACGAGTCCACGGTACCCAAGTACTTCGGCGATTCGTTCCAGACACTTCGGGCGGAGTATTGGCTGCCGAATCCGAGCGATCCGCCGCCGATGTGTCCGAACCCGCCATGCGAGCCGGGGTGATAAGAGAAACTCGCTTAGGCGGTTGGCAAACCTTCGCCCGACCTTACAGGACGAACGCACTGTTGGCTGCCCAATCAGGGTGATCCAACGTCCAGTGGAGCGCCATAAGGGCCGACGGCTGCAACTTTCAAGGCGAGGTCAATCCACCCCCGATTGTCCCCGCCCGTCCGTTTGGCGATGCCTGCTTCGCTCCCAGTGCTTCGCCTATCCCCGGGCGAAAGATCCGTGAGCGATCATACTCACGAGCCAATGAGCCCGCGGTTCGACCCGAGTTAAGGGTGTCACTGTAAGACTAAGCAAGCCTCGCTTTGCAGGCCAGCGATTCGATTATGGCGGGCGTAACGTCCGTGAGCGATCGGACGCGCGATGCGATTAGCTCGCGCGCGGGACCAAATGCGAGCGTAGCTACCGGATTGAGCGTGTGGCTACGAGTCGAGAGGTCTTCGATGTTCCCGTGATCGCTGGTCAGGACCACTGTTAGTCGAGAGAGATCCGCCGCTTCAAGCACAGCCCGAACAAACCGGCTCAGATCGAGCAGATGATCGCGAGCGAGATCGCCGCGCTGGGCGTGGCCTATACGGTCGGTGATGAAGTGCTCGTACAGAGTGAAGTCGTGACTCGCTGAGAGACGGGCCAGCCTTGCGCCCGCAACTTCCGCCGTGCAGATGTCGAGTTCAAACCCTCTTTCAATCAAGAACCTGTTGGTGAAATCGTGGCTGACCGCGCGGCCTTCCTGGAGGTCTTCAAGCATGCGCAGCCTGAGGCCCGCCGACTGTGCGGCTACCGTTGTCGCCGAGATAAAACGCGGAGGGTTGTCAATGTAGCTTCGTGTGTAGGCGTTCGCAAACGTAACCGACCGGCCTTGTGCGATCAGCTTTTTGTAGATCGAGTGCTCCGCGAGCGCCTGCTTCAATCTCGGCGAAGGGTAGCCGTGAAGATGCCGGCCGATCAGCTTCGCTGCGTTGACGCCAGTCAGGATCGCAGTCTGTCCGGTCGCACTCTGCGGCAAACCATCCACACCGAGCCGCGCATCGGTTTCAGCCATCACTCCGTCGAACGGCAGCCGCGGCTGCTCTCCCTGAAATATCGAGAAGAACTCAGACTCGAGGCCATCAAGCGGATTGTGCTCGCCGCGAGTTCCGATGCCGACACCGTCGATGAAAATTAGTAGGACAGACATAACAGTCAGCAGAGGGGCGGAGGAGAAGAGGTGCAGAGGAGAAGAGGTGCAGAGGAGAAGAGGCGCAGAGGAGAAGAGGCGCAGAGGGGAAGAAGCGCGGCGGCGACCCTCACCGACTCCGCGACACACGCGAGACCTGCCTTCTTGGCATCAGCCACGGCACCGGCCGGCTGATCATGGTGACAATTTTGCCGAGAATCAAATTGTAGGTACGGTAGAGATCTCTCGCAGCTTTCTTGTCGAGATACCCGCAGACGACTGCGAACTCGATCCAAGTTTGCGTCTCCGCGGCTTCGGCTTCAGAGTCATTAAGCTTCAAAACGAATGCAGCTTCGTAACGTCGCTTGCGCCACGCCTCCGCGAGGTTGCTGCAAACGGAGCGTGATGACCGTCGAATCTGGTCGGTTAGAGAATACCTCGCTTCTTTTGGAAACGCCTTAGAGACCTCGAACACTTGCATCGCTGCGTCAAAGGCTAGTCGATAGACCTCAAGATCCCGGTGCGTTCTAACTAGTTTTTCCCCCACACTCTCCTCCTCTCCTCTGCCCCTCCGCCCCTCCACTCCTCTGCTCCTCTGCCCCTCTGCTCCTCTGCTCCTCTGCTCCTCTGCCCTCTGCCCTCTGCTCCTCTGCTCCTCTGCCCTCTGCTCCTCTGCTCCTCTGCCTCTCACTCCTCTTCCGTTACTCGAACCCGTCCCTCCTCAACCGCCTGATGAATGATCTTCTGCGCGATCAGCGCGGGCACTTCGGCGTAGTGGTCAAGCTCCATCGTGTAGGACCCGCGCGCCCCAGTGATTGAGTTGAGCGTCGATTGATAGGACAGCATTTCCGACAAAGGCACCTGCGCCTTCACGACGGCCTGGTTGCCTTTGGTGTCCATTCCTTGCACACGGCCACGTCTCGAGTTGACGTCGCCGAGTATGTCACCCGAGGTTTCCTGAGGTGTGGTGATCTCGACGTTCATCACCGGCTCGAGCAGCACCGGCTTAACCTGCTCGATCGCCATGCGAAACGCCTTGCGCCCCGCCATCTGAAACGACAGATCGTCAGAGTCTACCGCGTGGAACTTGCCGTCGATCAGCTCTACTTTGAAATCAACCATTGGATAACCGGCGATGGCCCCGCGGGCGGCCGCGTCCTTGATTCCTTTCTCTACCGCCGGTCTCCAATTTTGAGGGATCGCGCCGCCGAAGATCTTGTCGACGAACTGGAACCCTTCCCCGCGAGGCACGCCTTCAAACACGCAAGTCGCTTCGGCGAACTGGCCGCGGCCTCCGGTCTGTTTCTTGTGACGGCCGACGATCTCAGCCCGGCCCCTGAAGGTTTCCAGGTAAGCGACCTTCGGAGGATGAAGCTCGACTTCAACACCGTACCGGCGTTTCAATTTGTTCACAGCGACTTCGACGTGAGTTTGTCCCGAGCCGGAAAGCAGGAACTCATTCGTTTGGGGTTCGCGATCAAACCTCAGCGCCAGATCCTCCTCGAGCATCTTATGAAGGGCTTGCGAGAGTTTGTCTTCGTCGCTGCGCGTCTTTGCCGTTATGGCAAAGGCGACTGCCGGCCTGGGAAAGTGAACTGTCTCATAAACGATTGGCGAAGCCTTATCGCAAAAGGTATCGCCGGTGTTCGTTTCTCTCAGCTTGGTCACAGCGATGATGTCGCCGGCGTGAGCTTCTTGAACCTTCTCGAGCGCCTTGCCTTGCATCACGTGGAGCGGGCCGAGTCGTTCATTAGTGCTCTTGGTTATGTTGTAAACAGTCGCGTCGGATTTGACGTGCCCGGAGTAAATCTTGAACACATTGATGCGGCCGGCGAACGGATCGGCCACGGTCTTGAACACCAAAGCCGAGAACGGAGCGATGTCTCTAACCTCGCGCTCGATCCACTCGTCGCTGTCGGGATTGGGATGGCCTTTCGCCGGACCGAGTTCATCAGGCGCCGGAGCCAGTTCGACTAGGGAAGTCAGCAGCGGTTGTATGCCGATGTTCGGAATGCCCGAGGCGACCACGATCGGAAACAACCTGCGTTCGGTGACCGCAGCCTTGATGCCTGGGATCAAGTCTTCGTCGCTCAGAGTCCCGTCGGCGAAATACTTTTCCATCAACGCCTCGGAGCTCTCCGCGACCACGTCTATGATTTTCTCGCGCGCGGCTTCCGCGGCGGCTTTCAGGTCAGCGGGCACCTCGCCTTCGGTGGCCTTACCGCTGCCGTCGGCTTCGTAGCTATAAGAGCGCATATGAATCAGGTCGATGACGCCTTTGAAGCCTTGCTCGCGTCCTATCGGCATCTGAATTGGCACA
>JBGQGO010000102.1:0-13069 GCA_041497455.1 Blastocatellia bacterium
GTCACGTGAGGGATGAAATATGATTCAAGACGATAAACCGAATCCGTTTCAAGTGCTGGGGCTTCCGACCAACGCGACAAACGAAGAGATAGTCTACCGCGGCGAAGAACTAAACGTCTTGGCGGGAACAGAGGAGCAGCGCCTGCTGTATCGGTGGGCTATCGAGCAGCTGCTCACCAAGCCACTCACGCGGCTGGAGCACGAACTGCTCGAGGTTCCCGGCGCGAGTTATGAAGACAGGGAATGGGAGGTGTTCCAGCGCGCGCACAGGCGCAACCCGGTGGACCTTGCCGCGCTCACGAGAGGAGCGCCGCCGCCGAGCCTGGAAGACTTCGATTTTGCGGCCTTGATCCGCTTGCTATTGAGCGAACAACTCCGCGCGCCCGAGGCGAACATCAGGGCTGCGATTGAGAATTCCCCGTTTCAGCCTGACTGCGGCCCGCCGCCGCTGGAGGTGAAAGATGTCATCTTCGGGTGAGTTGCCGGATTGGACGCTGTTTGCGGAGCGCGAAGAGCCGCTCGAGTCGGAGATGCTCGCGCCGGCGTTGGAAATGGCTGCCGTTTTGCAGAAGCACCACGCCGATGCCGAGCGGGCTAGCGGGGAAACGGACGCGATTCGGCGCACGGGGCTTGAAGCGCTCGCCGAGCAAGCCGTCTTCGTCTTTCAGCTTGAATCTGCGCTCGCCCGCTACGAGCAGGACCTGACTCAAGCACCGCTTGCAAAGATTCACCGGCACTTGCGCGTTTTGAAAGACCAGATGCTCGCTGCTTTGAAGAAGGCGGGGCTGGAGATAATCATTCCGCTGGGCAAAACGTTTGACGACGTAGCAGACTCGGTTCACGTAACCGGCTGGCGGCATCTCGAAGAGTTCACATCGGAAGTCGTAGCGGAGGTGACTGAGCCGGTAATCAAGCACAACGGCGAGCTTGTGCGAGCCGGCCAGATCGTGATGGGAGCACCGCTCGAGATGGCTGTCACCAAGCCGCGCGATGGCCAAACGGAACAAGCAGCAGAACAAACTGACTAAGAGATCCCAGCCGGATTCTCACCGACCTCAACGAATCAGTACGGGGAGGAAAGCGTATGCAAATCATCAGCAAGGCAGTGGGGATTGATCTGGGCACGACCAACAGCGCCGTCGCCATAATGAACCCCACAGACACGGACATAATTCTGCATCGTGACGCAAAGACGAGGGCGGAGACTACGCCGAGTTGCGTGTGGAAAGACCCAAAGAGCGGCCAGATAATCGTGGGCCGCAAGGCGTTCAGCCGCGCGGGGTCGGCGCCGCTTCCAATCCGGTCCATCAAGCGATCGATGGGGAAATCGGCCAAGGTTCGGATGACCGATGTAGACGTATCGCCCGAGCAGGTCTCAGCCAGCATCCTCGGCGAGATGAAACGTCAGATTGAAGAAGACGTCGCGCGCTTCGCGACCGACTCGACGACCTGGATAGTTGACCGCGCTATCATTACGGTGCCCGCCTACTTCGACACGCCGAATATCGAGGCGACCAAAAGAGCGGGAGAGTTGGCCGGGCTGCAGGTGGTTGACTTGCTGCACGAACCGTCAGCCGCCGCGTGTTATCACTGCTGGCGAACGGGCACTCGCAACGGGGTGTTCCTGGTCTACGACTTCGGGGGAGGCACGTTCGACGTGTCGGTGCTGCGCTCGACCGAGGGCGCTTTTGAAGTGCTGGGCATCAGCGGGAACAACTTGCTGGGCGGCGATAATATTGACACCGCGCTTGCCGAACATCTCCAGGAAAGGCTGATCGCCGACGACTACGAACTGAACCTCGATGCTGAAAACGACCCCGAAGACAAGATGCGCTTCGACAAGCTGAAGTTCATCGTCGAAGGGGTGAAGAAGGCTCTCTCGAACGCGCACGAGTTCAAGCTCACCGACACGTCGCTGCAAGACAAGTCGGGCAGCTCCATCATCATTGACATGATATTCGAGCGATCGGAAGTGGACGACATAATGAGGCCGATCATCGAGCGCACACTCCCTTACTGCGACGAGGCGATAGATCTCGCCAACAAGAAGGCGGGGATCACACTGGCCGACGTCGACGCGGTGATATTGGCGGGGGGCTCGACGCACATACCGCTGGTGCGCGAGATGGTGCGTCAGAAGTTGTGCAGCGACCCTGAGGCGCGCGAGCCGAGGGCGAAATGCACGGAGCCGGTTTATGACAAGGTGGACACGCTGGTGGCGCTGGGCGCCGCGATACGTGCTGCTGCAGTTGGCGGGCTGGCGGTGTATAACCCGGAGCGAACGGTGCGGGTGACGTTTCGCGGAACGGGCGCGACCGGCGCAAGAGAGACTCACATAGGCGGTACGGTTGAGCCGGTCGCAGCGGGTCTTGACTTGGTAGGAGGCCGGGTGAGGCTTTCGGTTGCGGATACGGGCTACACCGATGAAGAAGACTTGAAAGAAGGCGGTAGCTTCGGGTTCAAGCGCGTGCCGCTGCAACAAGGAGCGGAGAACCTGCTGACGTTCGAGGTGTACGATCGAACCGGCAATCAAGTGGCGACCGCAGGCCGCCCAGTCAGACAGAGCCCCGAGGCTGCCCGTCCCACCGGCGGCGCCGCGAAGGGCGCCCTTCTCTCGAAAGCGATTCTTCTCGATGTGAAGCGAGCGGGCCAGCGCACGCAAAAGGAACTTGCGCCCGCGCTCACAGCGCTGCCAGCCAAACTAAAGTTCGGCTTCATTCATCCCGGCGACACAGAGACTGTTGTGTTGAACCTCTACCAGCAAAAGCGAAAGATCAAGGAGATCAAGGTGCCCGTCTCGCTCTCTCTGCCCAGAGGCACTCCGATTGATCTAAATCTCAACATAGACGACTTCACGTTCATCACGGTCGATGGCAGCATCGGCGAGACGGCTTTCAGCGCCGCTGTGGAGATTCCGCCTGACCGCGAGATGCCCACTCAGGAAGAGGTTCTGAACCTCGAGCGCGCCTTCAAAGAGGCCGTCGCGTATCTTCCGGCCGGCAAGAAAGCAATAGCCGAAGCCGGCTACAAGCGAACCAAGAATAGCTTTGACGCAGCGGCCAAACGGGGCGACAAGGAGCAGGCTATTCATGACTTTGAAGAGATGGAAGAGATCGTGAGCCAGATATCGGTCGGGCCGTCAACGCTCCAACCGCCGAAAGAAGCATTCAGCGAAACGGTCGCCGAATGCCACGAGATAAACCGGGCCGTCGCGCAAGCGGCTGCCGAAGCGGGCCAACCTCACGATCATAGAGAGACTGAAAAAGCCATCGAGGCGCAGCGGGTCGAAGGAGAGAAGGCTTACGCGGACGACACCCAGAAGCGGCTTACGGACGCGGTGATGATGCTTGAATCAATTCGCAATAACCTTATCGCACTGGGTCAGAAGCTTATGGGAGCAAGGGACACGCGCACTGACGGAGAGCGGGCCAGCGACAGTGTCAAAGGCGCTGGACAGGCCGCCGATAAGGTCAGCCAGCTTGCTGCAGCCAGTGGGCGCAAAGACTTCGAGGACGAAGTAAAGCAAATCAAAGATGATCTGCACAGACTATCGAATGAGGCACAGAAGAATCCGCATGCGGTGCAGGAGAAAGTGCAAGGGCTGTGGGCGCGGTTGCAGCAGATCAAGAACGCTCTAATGGGTAAGAAAGAAGACAGAGGAGAAGGCGATGTGCCCGAAGACTTCGAGGCGGGCGAAGGCAAGAGTCTGAACCCTCGGGCGAGAATGTAGTCTTCATTCTGCTGATGGAAAAGATTCTGATATTCGGGCAAGAGCGACGGAAGGAGTTCCGCCTGCCCGAGCATGACGGCGCATAACAAGGAGGCATTTGCATGATAATCACCAGACCCATCGGCATAGATCTCGGCACCACGAACAGCGCCGTCGCATTGCTCGACCCGAATGAGCAAGACCTCGTCCTGTGCAAAGACTCGCAGGGGCGCTCGACGACGCCGAGCTGTGTGTGGTGCGACCCGCGAAAAGGCGACGTAGTCGTGGGGCACCTCGCTTACGCGCGAAAGGGCGCCCGGCCTGAGCCCATCTCTTCGATCAAACGCAGCATGGGCACGCAGATGACCGTCAGCCTGGGCGGCGCCGAGCGCTCGCCGGCAGAGATTTCCTCGTACATACTGCGCGAGTTGAAACAGCAAATAATCGCGGAGATGGAACGCCGCTCGTCATCGGACATTCGATACGAAGTGAACCGCGCAATCATCACGGTCCCTGCCTACTTCGGGCTGCCTGCCATAGAAGCCACGCGCGAAGCGGGGCGCATGGCCGGGCTTGAAGTCATGGAATTGCTCCACGAGCCGACGGCCGCGGCAATCTACTACTGTTGGAAGCACAACCTCGGCGATGGGGTCTACATGGTTTATGACCTGGGCGGCGGCACGCTCGACGTTTCCATTCTGCGGCGCACCGCCGGCGAGTTCCTTGTGCTTGGCATATCGGGCGACAACTTTTTGGGCGGCGACGATTTCGACCGGCGACTGGCGGAGTACCTTCGCAAGCTGCTCGCGGAAGAGGACAACGACCTCGAGCTGGACGTGGCTGCGGACCCCGAAGACCAGCTTCGCTTCAATCAGCTCATGGCAATTGCCGAGAGAGCCAAGAAGGAGCTCTCATATCACGACGAGTTCATGGTGCGCGATCAGGGAACGATCAAAGACAAATCAGGCGCCCCCATCATCATCGAGACTTCCATCACCCGCGCCACGTTTGAAAGCCTGATCGGGGACCTGCTCGATCGAACAATTCAATGCTGCAAGGAAGCGCTCGAGCGCGCGCGGCAAAAGAGCGAACTGACAATTGAGGACGTTGACCACATACTCCTCGTAGGCGGCTCGACTTACGTTCCGGCAGCAGTGGAGAAAGTAAACAGGGCGTTCTGCCGAAATGGCTCCGATGACTCAGGGCCCCGCGCCCGGTGCGACGCTCCGATTCGCGACGAGCCTGAAACGGCCGTGGCCCTCGGGGCGGCCCTTCGAGCGGCGGCGTCGGGTCTTGGCATAAGCGACGAAGACAATCGTATGCGATTGTGGTTTCAGGGCACGGGCGCCACACGGCGCGAGCGAGCGACTATCAGCGGCTATATAGAGCCTGTCGAGCCTGGCCTGTCTCTCGAAGAGGGCTTGCTCAGATTGACCGCGGCGACCGGCGAAACGATTGGCGAAGTGAGATTGAAGCCGGGACTGCGATTCGCCTTCCCGACCGTGCCGCTTCAGGCAGAGACGCTCAACAAGTTCCGCTGCGAAGTGCTCGATAGCGCAGGCAGCGCCGTCGCCGTCGTGGGCCGATCGATCACGCAGGCATCGGATCAAAAGGACGCCGTCGGCCGCACGCTTTCGACCGCGGTGTTATCAAAACCCATCGTGCTTGAAGGGACAGACGGGGATCGCCTGGCGCGTCATGTGTTGCTCGACGAAGGCACGTCACTTCCGACTAAAGGACAGTTCACGTTTGCTGTCGCAGACCCAACGGGCCGAATAAGACTCCCGATTTACCAGGAGAATCGGATCATCAAAGAGCTGTACGCGGAGGTTGGAAGCGTCGCAGTAGGCGCTCCCGTCGGCGTTGAGATTGCTTGCGACGAGCAGGTTCACATACAGGTGAAGTTCACTGTCGGCGACGATGTATTCGGCGGCGACATCGAGCCTCCGCCTCCGGAGTCGGTTCAGAGCGAATACGATATTCAGCAAATAGATGCTCGGTTTCTCGACGCGCACAGCCGCCTTGACGAGGCGGACCGCGAGCGGTTGATGACCGCTTATGCAGTCGCGCGCCGCGACCTGGATGAGGCGCGATCGGGCGCCGATTACCCTAAGGTGATACAGCGGGCGGCCGACCTCGAAGGGCTCGTGCGCGAGGCGCGGCTCGCCGAACCGCTCAGACCGCCGCTCGAGGATTTGGAAAGGAATTTCGAATCCTGCGTCGATTTGATCCCGCAGGCCGCGGAGGCGAGTCCAGAACTGGTGACGTCTACATTGAAGCAAGACCTCGAACGCGCGCTCGAGATGGCGCGGCGAGCTTACGAACAGCGCGATCATCAAAACTACCGCGATGCGGCGCAAGCGATAAACACCACGCTTCAATTCCTCGCCGGCATAACACGCAAGAGGGACATCGAGGATGAGAGCATTGACATAAGCGTGCGCGCGAGCATTGCAGTCGCGGAGGCGATGGATTTGACGCGATTTCTTCTGGTCAATTGCATAATCAGCGGCAAAGTCGAATTCTTTGCGGTACTCGAGCAGCAGATGGCAGAGCTCGCCGAGCTGAACGAGCGCGCTTACGTCGATCCGGTTGAAGCAATCAATCGCTGCCAGGTTATGAAGACGGAAGCGCGGCGCATCTATCAACAAATTGCGCCGGAAGAAAGGCGCAGCGCTGATCTTGACGGGCTTCTCCATCTGGGCAAGCAAAAGAGAACCGGCGTTGATATGAGCGGCCTGTTCGATAAGAACTGAGATCAACGAGCAATGAGGAGGGTTCGGATGAAGCTCACCTGCCCGGTCGGTTCCTGCCGCGCCGACAACGAGTGGACGGCGGAAAGCTGCGAGCGATGCGGCGCGTCCTTGCGCGGGTACGCGAAACTGTCTGCGCGGCCGGCGCGACTGTTCAATCAGGGGCTTGCAGCCGCGCGAAGCGGGCAGTTCGGGCGAGCGAGAGATTTATTCGCCAGCGTGGTCTACTGGTGTCCGATGGACAAGGAGGCTCGCAACGCGCTCGCGATGGCGTGCTACGGCTTAGGCGATAAAGAAGAAGCAATGATCCAGTGGAGGACGGTTCTTGCGCGCCTGCCTGCCGACCCGATTGCCACGAGAGGAATCGCGGCGCTGGAGAGCGCCGCCGCGCAAGATCATACGAATGTGGCGGCTCACACGGCCAGGCTGCGTAGCAAGAAGAAGCGCGGCGGCCCGCACGGGAGGCGATAGATGAATGCAATGCCCGTTATGCCAACAAGAGCTGACGAGTGTCGGGAAGTTTTGGATATGCTCTGAGCATGGTCAAATCGGACCCGAAACCAATTCGGCTTCCGTTATGGCTGTTCAGCCTCAGCGCGTATTCATCAGCTATGGCCGAGCCGATGCGCTGAAGTTCGCTCAGCGGCTGGCCGCTGACTTACAACGGCGTGGTGGGCACCACGTGTGGCTCGACCTTGAAGGCATCGAGAAGGGCGGTTTGTTTGAGGTTGGCATTGAACGTGGCATTCGCGAGTCCAGCGTCGTGGCGGCCGTGATGACGAAGCACTCGCTTCGAGAGGAGAGCATCTGCCGCGACGAAGTTGTCTTCGCTCTCAACGAAGGCAAGAAGGTCGTACCCCTTCGCACCGATCCCGACCCGCTGCTGAAGCCGACTCTTCTGTTGGCTCGCCGCAACTGGATTGATTTCACAGAGAACTATGAAGACGGGCTGGCGACTCTTCTAAGCTATCTGTCCGGCGACGAATCCACTCTGCGCGAGCCGATGTTGCCCACCGTCACCGGCGTCGCTCCGCTGGACTTCAGCGTCGAGATCGCCAGATTCTCGTCGGGCTTCAGCGGCCGTCAGTGGCTGACCGGGGAGCTGGACCGCTGGTTGGCTACGGACACCAGGCGCGCATTCGTGATTGTTGCGCCGCCTGGCGTGGGTAAGAGCTCGATCGCTGCGTGGCTAAGCCTGACCCGCCAGGATGTGGTTGGCGTCCATTTCTGCACTCAGCAAAACACCCGGTCGCGGGACCCTTATGAGTTCGTGGCGTGCCTGGTGGGACAGCTCCATGCTCGCTTGCCCGGGTTCGCCGAAGCGGTTCAAGCGAAGCATCCCGAGCTTCGCCGCGCGACGGCCGCCGACGCGTTCCGCGAATTGATAGTCGAGCCGGCCCGCAATCTAGCCCACGCGAGTGACCCCAGACTGATCATCATTGACTCATTGGACGAGGCCGCGACCCACGAGAATGAAACGGTGTTGGACGTGCTGGTCAGGCAGGCGCCCGACTTGCCTTTCTGGTTGCGTGTCGTTGCGACGACGCGGCCGGAAGAATCCATACTGAAGCGAATCAAGAATCTGAGCGTTTTTGAGCTGCAAGCTGATCGGAGCGAGAACCGAGCCGATCTGCGGGGGTTCATCAGCGCGCGGCTCGCTACGCCGACTCTGGCGTCGGTGGCAGGCCCCGACACCCACTCAGTCGCACTGCGGATCGAATCGCTCGCCGAGGGTAACTTTCTCTACGCGCGGCTCGCGCTGGACGCTCTGGAAGAAGGTATTTTGGCGGTGGGCGATCTCGGTCGGCTGACTCCGGGCCTCGCGGTGTTTTACACCGAGGCGTTCAGCCGGCGCTTCCGCGATATCGAGCGCTACGAACGCGACTATGCGCCGCTGCTTCGGGCTCTGGGCGCTGCCCGCGCCCCGCTGTCTTTCAAGCTGCTGCAAAGGCGACCGCGTGTTGGATTTTCATTTGCCAAGGTGCGAGCCGGTGCTCGTTCATTGCAACTCGGGGAAAGACCGAACGGGCTTAGTGTTGGCTTATTATTTGGTGTCGCGCAAAGGGCTGTCGGCGAAGAGAGCACTCGAGGTGCTGAGGAAACTAAAGCCCGATGTGCTGAGCGCCAGCGGATATGAGGACATTCTGTTTGCGCTCGAGCCTGAGATGATCAGAAGGAGAAGGCAATAACCGTGGAAATCTATCCTGGTACTATTCATCTCAGAGCCTACCTGATGATTGAGGAGCAGAGATCTTTGGTGCAGAGATGCATCGAGATAGGGCGCCAGCCTGCCGGCTTCTACACTCCTGCTGTTCGAGGCGGAGCTTACATGAGCATCAAGATGGTCTGTCTCGGGAGGCACTGGAACGCCAAGACCTACAAGTACGAGGCGACTCGCTCCGATCACGACGGTCTCCCGGTGCAGGAGCTTCCCGATGACTTGAAGGACCTCGCCCGGCGAGCTGCGGCTGAAGCGGGAATGACGATCGAGCCGGACATTTGTCTGATCAATTGTTATCCGGAGGCTGGGCGGCTCGGGCTCCATCAGGACAAAGACGAGCGCCCCGAAACGATTGAGGCGGGGACTCCCGTTGTTTCTTTTTCTCTCGGCGACTCTGCAAAATTCATGATCGGCGGGACCAAGCGCAAAGATGCGGTGCAAACGATCATACTCGAATCGGGTGACGCGCTCGTGATGGGCGGCCCGAGCAGGCTTCGATACCACGGGGTCTCAGGCATTCTTGAGCGTACCGCGCCGGAGGCGCTCGTCATTCATGGAAGATTTAATCTCACGTTTCGCCAGTATTGAAGGATACTGTTTCTCGTGATCCGGCGCGAAAGAACTCCTAGCCTTTTCGCGGAGAAGTGCGCACCGCAGGGGATGAGCGAAGCAAGTTGACGCAGCGACACCTACCCTCCCGACCGGAGCTGAAGCCGAGTTGGAATAGCCTGACGCTTGCGCCTGGCGATTGAGTTGATCAGTTGTTTCTGATATGAGAGTCATTCGCGCGAGGAAACGATGGCCCTTCGAGCACTGAGATTTGTCGCTGGCGTGGACGGCGTTGCGCCGACGCGAAGCGAGCTGAGCGATGAACTGATCAGATCGTTCGCAGCTACCAGAATCCAATCGCCGGCCGCCGCCTATGTAGTACTGAACGACGAGCTGCCTGGCTTTCTCAGATTCAAAGGCCTGGTCATCGACCGGGGGCGAAAGCATGAAGCCAAGCCGCTTGCGAAGCTCCTGCTTGGGCATGCCAAGATTCCTTTCATCAATGGCAGCTATGAATCATCTGGTCAACTCGTCAGGAGTGTTCGCACGCTGCTGGATAATGCTTTCAATAAGGACGACCACAACATCTACATCATCGGGACGACCGAGAAGATTCTAAACGAACTGTGGGAGAAGGCAGCATCAGCGCAGCCTGGTGAGAGAGCGGTTTCAAAGACAAGCGCGAGTAAGCCTGCTTCTAAATCGAAGTTGGATGGTTCGCTGTCGAGCCAACTCCTCTTACAGCTTCTTCCTCGCCGCGAGATTCCGGAAGATTTCCTTCACACCTTTGTTGGCTCCTCCACCGAAGTCCAATTAGTCCGTCAACTCGTGATGCGCGCGGCCGCAACCGATGACCCTGTGCTCGTGCTCGGCGACACCGGCACCGGCAAAGAAGTCATCGCTCGCTCGATTCACAATTACAGCGCGCGTGCTTCCGAGAAATTCGTTCCGGTCAACTGCGGGGCGATTCCTAGCGAGCTGCTCGAGTCGGAGCTCTTCGGCCATAAGCGATACACATTCACAGACGCCAAGTTTGATAAGAAAGGTCTGTGGGAGATCACCGGCAATGGCACGCTGTTTCTGGACGAGATCGGTGACCTGGCTCTCGTCCATCAGGTCAAGATTCTTCGCGCGCTCGAAGAAAACAAGATCAGACCGATCGGCGAAGCGAAAGAGATCAGAGTCAACGCTCGAGTCATCGCCGCTACCAATCGAGACTTGTTCTCGATGGTGAAAGCCGGACATTTTCGCGAGGACCTGTACTATCGGCTTCGGGCGTTCCTGCTCCGAACGCCGGTGCTTCGCGATCATCCCGAAGACATCCCAACGCTGGCCCGGTTTTTCTGGAAGAAGATCGCTCGTGATGAACGCGCCTCGTTGCCGGATGACATAATGGCTGAGCTGCAATCATATTCGTGGCCGGGGAACGCGCGAGAGCTGAAGGCTGTATTGATGAGCCTTCACACGCTGTTCGGAAAGGACGATCTGGATACCGCGCGGTTGAGAGCGGTGTTTCAGATTCAAGGCCAGGGGGCTTCGGAGAGCCCGGAAGCGGCCGCGCAGAATGAGATGATCACGCATCGAGTCGACTGCCTGCGTCACTTTCGGCGGGCCGATGAGGTGCTTCGCGCTTGCGTAGTCTCAGCACGGCCTCTGGTTGAAGGCAACCAGACGGACGTTGCAACCGCCGCTTCGGTGCGAGCGTCGCTTCGCGCGCGGCTTGGGGAGATCGAGGTGCTGTGCCTGAATCCACTGCTGTTCCACAGCAAGGTGACCTTCGACGTTGTGGACGGGCTCAAAGAAAAGCTTTCGTACTTCTACGGACTGCTCGAGGGTGACGGGAAGGTCGCGCTCAGCTTCTGGAAGAATGAAGTACGTCGGGAGATGAGGCTGGCGCTGACCGCTATTTTTCAGGAGAGCGAGCGCCTGGAAGCGAATGTATGACTCGAAAAAACTCTTGACTTGAGAACTTTTATCAATAGAATAGCTGGCACCGCTTCGCCCCTTATTGTGTGTAGCATGTTTCTTCACTGTGCCAGTTGTCCCCACTTGAATTAGCCAGAGCTGTTTGGGCCCTCCGGTAATCGCGGCATCTAAGACTCCCTTTCGGCGGAAACAGTAGCCCGAGAGGGGAATGCCCCTTGCAAATCTGATCCGTGTGGGAATTAACATCAGGTCTTTCGGGAAAGGTTACACCTCGAGTGATGTAGGTCCCCTCGTATGACTCAGCCCTGTGTTTGAAGGAGCGACTGTGAGAAAAAAAACAACCTCAACGGCTGGGCGCCGCGGGCACGAGACGCCTGCGCGCCGGCTGCACTTAGTGGGAACGACTGACCGGGAAACATACTCAACCGATTTTGATGAACCCGAAACCGCTCACGACCGACCCGAACTAGATAACCCCGAACAGCACCTATTCGAGAACGACGCGCAGTCCGAGCCCGAGCTGCTTGCCAAGGAAATCGACAGCGCCGAGGATCTGGTGGGTGTTTATCTCCGGGAGATGGGCGTGTCGCCGATGTTGACTCGCGAAGGCGAAGCTGCCCTGGCCGTCAGGATCGAACGTGGCGGGCGCCGGACCGCAAAGGCGATCTCGCGCTTGCCCATCTGCATCGAGGAGATCATAGCAATCGGTGAGCGGTTGAAACGCGGCGAGCTGCACATCCGCGAGGTAATCAACTTTCGCGACCAGGAGGACATCACCGAGGCAGGCATCCATGAATGTCTGGTCGCGACGCTCGGTTCGATAGCCGAAATATCCACCCGGTACAAGCTTGCGCTGAAGCTGCACGCGCGAACTCAAAACGAGCCGAAAAGCTCAAAGAAGCTTCGGCGGATGCGCCGCAAGCTCACGCGTCAGCGAGTGCATGTCAGCCGCCTGTGCCGCGCGCTCGACCTCACTTCGCCCCAGCGTGATCATCTCGCTGGATTGATTCGAGCGGCGGTCAATCAGGGTCGCGACGCGAAGGCCGCGATTCAAAAGGCGCGCACCGCTCTCGAACGGAAAAGGAGTCGGCGCGCGAATGAGAGCGAGCTCAAGCGCGGGCTGCGGCAGGCCAATCGCAATCTGGTTGCGTTGGAAGCTAGCTGGCGCGTCAGCGTCACCGAGCTTGAGCGCGCGCTCGCGCGCCTGAGCATTGGAGATGCCGAGGCTGGCTTTGCAAGAGACGAGATGGTCAGATCCAATCTTCGGTTGGTTGTCTCGATCGCGAAGAAGTACACCAACCGCGGGCTGCAATTTCTCGATCTGATCCAGGAAGGCAACGTCGGGTTGATGCGGGCGGTCGACAAGTTCGACTGGCGGCGCGGGTTCAAGTTCTCGACCTACGGCACGTGGTGGATTCGCCAGGCGATCACCCGCGCAATAATGGAACAGGCGCACACCATCCGCATCCCTGTTCACATGGTCGAGACCATCAACAAGCAAGTCCAGGCTTGCCGCGCGCTGGAACAGGAGCTGGGCCACGCGCCGACAGCAGAAGACATTTCGAAGAGACTTGATGTGCCCGAGGCGCGAGTTCGCAAGGTGTTCGAAGTCGTGCAGGAGCCAATCTCACTCGAAACGCCGGTCGGCGCGGACGAGGGTGTCAGTCTCGGCGAGTTGATCGAGGACAAGTCGGTAGCCGGCTTCAGCGAAGCATTGATCAACTCGGACTTGCGCGATGCCATCAACGACGCGTTGAAGCATCTGACGCCGCGCGAAGAGAAAGTTTTGAAGATGCGCTTCGGGTTGGGTTTCGCCGGCCGCGAGCACACGCTGGACGAAGTTGGCGGTTACTTCGGGGTCACGCGCGAGCGGGTCCGCCAGATCGAAGCGAAGGCGCTGTTCAAGCTTCA
>JBGQGO010000103.1:0-13049 GCA_041497455.1 Blastocatellia bacterium
ATTTCGCCTCGTCATTTTGTTGTGGTGTCTCACTTCTCCCCCCCCCCCCTTTTTTTTTTTCTAATACTAAACAAATACGGCGCGTCGGGTATAACCTCGCCGCCGCACTCCAAATAGCGGCAGTCCAAATATACGGCCTAAATCATTACTGTTGCCCCGTCATTCGGTTGACCCTATAATGTTGACGCTCACCGCCTTGGGACGTAGGTGATTGGCGGTTTGCGGCTTCGCGAAGGCCCCTTGTCATCAGATTCCGACGACCATCATAAAGCTCCGAATGATTGGGTCAGCCGTCTGCCGTCAAAGCTTCCGAAATGTGTCCCCAGGCCTCTCCAGTTCAAGCTAAACCGCTTTGCGAGGCAAAGACAATGTCACCGAGTATCGATCAACTGCTGACCATCGCCTGCAGCAAGGGCGCTTCTGATCTGCACATCAAGGCCGGCAGCTTTCCATTCATGCGCATCAACGGCGAGCTTCAACCTATGGTGGAGGCGCAGCGACTGTCGGGTGAAGACTCGCTCAACATGGCCTTCTCGATAATGAACAACCGCCAGAAGCAGCGGTTCAACGAGAATTCTGAGATTGATATCGCCTACGGCGTATCCGGGCTAGGCCGGTTCCGCTGCAACATATTCCAGCAACGCGGCACCGTCGGCATGGTGCTGAGAGTCATTCCAACAACCGTGCGCACGACCGAAGAGCTGCGCTTGCCCCCGGTGATCGAAAAGATCGCCGACGAGAATCGCGGACTCGTGCTGGTCACCGGCTCGACCGGTTCGGGAAAGTCGACAACGCTCGCAGCAATGATCGACTACATGAACCGCACGCGTACCGGGCACATAGTCACCATAGAAGACCCGATAGAATTCCTTCATCGCGACAAGAAATCCTACGTGAACCAGCGCGAGGTCGATGTCGACACTCGAAGCTTCTCGGAAGCGCTGCGCGGCGCGTTAAGACAGGATCCCGACGTTATACTCGTCGGCGAGATGCGCGACTACGAAACGATAGAAACTGCAATCACCGCCGCCGAGACAGGTCATCTCGTCCTGTCGACGCTGCACACGCTCGACGCAACCGAGACTCTCAACCGGATAGTATCGGTCTTTCCTCCGCACCAGCAGCGAGCGATCCGGTTGCAGCTTGCGAGCGTGCTCAAGGCGGTGGTCTCGATGAGGCTTGTGCGCGCGGCCGATGCGATTCAAGGGCGCGTGCCCGCGGTCGAAGTCATGATGGTCACTCCGTACATACGCGATTGCATCATTCACCCGGAGAAGACTGCGACGATACGCGAGGCGATAGCGCAGGGGACTTCGCAATACGGTATGCAGACCTTCGACCAGTCGTTGTTTGATCTGTACACTCGCGGATTGATAACATACGAAGAGGCGTTGAACGGAGCAACCAACGCAGATGAGTTCCGATTGAGAGTGTCGGGTGTCAGGTCGGTCTCGGATCAGGCGCGCGAAGACATGGAGCGCTCGCGAAGACGCACCGGCTCGCTCGACGCAACCAAGCCCGAGACCAAGCAGTTCGTCAATTGGCTTTTAGAAGGAACAGAACAAGTAACAAGATAAAGGGCGCGCGCGGCCCAGAGGTCGACGAGCGCCCGGCCCGCGGTAGAAAGGCAACCAGAGAAGGTGAACGCGAACGCGGCAGCACCGAACAGCCGAGCGAGAGAGTGATGAAGACAGCGCTCACGATACTTGCGGCTCGCTCTTGCAGCGAGGGTCAGTTACGCGACCGGCTAAGCGCGAAAGGCTGGGCCGAGGCGGGTCTGGTTGAGGATTGCATCAAGAGACTAAAGGAGCTTGGCTACGTCAACGACGATTTGTTCGCACACTGCTACGCGAGCTATCGAGTCAGCTCGAAGCCGTTGGGCAGAGCCAGGCTGGCCCGCGAGCTGGCTTTCAAGAAGGTCCCGCGGAACAGCATCGACGGAGCACTGGACCTGGTTTTCGGAGAGGCGTCTGAAGACACCCTGATAGACCGCGCGATCGGGCGCCGCTTACGAACGCACGGCCAGCCTGCGGACCGTGCTGCCGCTAAACGAATGTTCGATCATCTTGCGCGGCTTGGCTTCGAGTACGATTTGATAGCAAGAAAGCTCCGGGAGTTGAAGGCCAAAATTGAAGTTAGCGACTAGAGAACAGGGGATTGAGAAGCGCGGGATCGGTTGCTGCTGCGCGAATCCACAATCCGAAGCGGAACAGCGATGAGGTACGGCAAGGACAGACGCGAAGCAAAGCGAATAACCTATCTGTGCGAAGTGGTGTGTGAGGGAACCGGCCTTAATCGTCTGGCCACCCGCATCAACGACCTCAGTATGACCGGCGCATTCATTGATTCGATGACGTGCTACGCAGTGGGCACGCATTTGAGACTTAGGTTTCACATCCATGACGTATTGATCGAGACCGCCGCCGAAGTTCGCTACACCATGCCGCAAATGGGTATGGGCGTGCAATTCCTCGACTTGAAGCCCGATCACCTGGCCGCGCTCGAAAGCCTGATCGAAGGCAAGCCGCTGATTCGACCGCGGGCAAACCCCGAGCAGCACGAGGGAAGCGAGAGCGAGCCAAATGGCTGGAACACCCCGGACATGCTGCTGGGAAACTTCGCGGTCGTGAGCATGTTTGATGTCATACAGATAATCGAGAACAACCGGCTAAGCGGCGCGCTCGGGGTGATGTCACCTTCGGTAAACGGGAAGATTCAATTCAATGACGGCCAGATCGTCGGCGCGCATGCTGGTTCAAAAGCCGGCGTCGAAGCGCTGAAGGGCTTTCTGGATGTAACCGAGGGCTCATTCGAATTCAGGAAGTCTGCCACCCACTACCCTTCTACGATTCACGCGCCGAGCAATATGTCTTTGATGCTCGACCTGCTGCGCGTCATAGACGAAGAGACGGCGGCGCTGTCTTAGCATCCATCGGCAAGCGTCGCTCTTCTGCTCTTCGACAAGCCACCAGTGAAATGAGCGCTTGCGAACCTGGCCGTTTGGTCTTCACGGAACCAGACTTTCTTGCCGTGCGCGAGCTGCGGTTCATATAATCCTCTCAATGACCAACGTCCCAGCGGAGAAAAACACCGAGTTGCTCGGCCTCACTCAAGATGAAGTGCGCGAGTTCATGGCCACACTGGACGAGAAGCCGTATCGCGCCCGGCAACTTTACGACGCGATCTATCGGCGGCGGATCACCAGCTTTGATGCAATGACCGATTTGCCCAAGACGCTGCGGCGACTTCTCCGGGATCATGCCGTCGTCACTCACACGCTCGGCGAAAGCGAGTTTCTGTCGTCAGACGGAACTCGCCGATTCTTATTGAAGCTCGCCGATGAGGCCGAGGTCGAATCGGTGTTCATGCCCGAAGAGCGCCGCGACACGATCTGCATATCGAGTCAAGTCGGATGCCCGCTGGCATGTAGCTTTTGCATGACCGGCGTGATGGGTTTGAAACGGAATATGACCGCTGGGGAGATAGTCTCGCAGGTGATAGTCGTATTGAATCAAGTCTACGGCGAGGGCGTCGAGGTTCCCCATCGGACTAACATCGTTATGATGGGAATGGGCGAGCCGCTCTTGAACTACGATCAAGTGATCAAATCGGTCCGCTTGCTCGTCGATCAGAAAGGTCTCGCGATTGCGCCTCGCGGCGTGACGCTTTCAACCGCCGGCATAGTTCCGCGAATCTACGATCTTGCCAAAGAAGAAGTAAGACCACGGCTGGCGATCTCGCTGACGGCTTCGAACGACGATCTTCGCAACCAATTGTTCCCGATCAATCGAAAGTATCCGCTCGCAGAGCTGATCGAAGCGTGCCGCCAATACCCATCGGGTGCGCGCGAGTATCTAACTTTCGAATACGTGATGCTCGACGGGATCAACGACAGCGATCAACAAGCGCGAGAGTTTGTGAGGTTGCTCTCAGGCATTCGCGCGAAGGTGAATCTGATCCCGCACAACCCGGCGCCGGAGCTTCCGTATGTGGCGTCGCCGATGGATCGAATACTCGCGTTTCAGAAGATCCTGACCGAGCGCGGCTTGCCTTCATTCATTCGCCGTCCGCGAGGCCAAGACATCTCAGCGGCGTGCGGTCAACTCGCCGCGCGACATCAAGCCAGCGCGTAAAGAGACCCAAATCCGGGTACAATTGTGATTCGAGAGACTGATAGAGCGTAGTCTGTCCTCAGGGCTTGAGCACGCGGCGGCCATTGGTTTCGATGATTAGAATTCGAGAGGCTTGAGGACCCATCTCTTCGTCTATGTAAGACTGTGCAGCTTCAACGGTGTCGAATATTTTGCGTTCGTCTTTCCAACTCTTGACGACCTGGTCGAATCTCTGGACCTTGTAATAGGGGAACTCCTTGCGCCACCGACGAGCCTTTCGCATAGACAACTAACCTAACGCCAACTCGGTTGCGTACTTCGCGTAGAGAGCTTTGAAATTACGAATGACCGGTGTTTTGACTTTAGCGAAAGCTCTCAGCGTCTCCACAACCTTGTCTCTCTTGTTCTCTTTTTCCCACGACTCGGCCAGGCGATAGTAGGCGTATTCATACTGCGGGTTCAGCTTGATGATACGTTCCAGGTAACTCCGGGCCTCCGCCTGCCGGGAAAGCTCTATCAAAACAGTTCCAAGATTGGCAAGGGTCTCTACTCCCGGCGTCAGAATCATCTCGGAGTTTCGAAAAGCCCGGAACGCTTGATCGATATATTCTCGGCGTTGCTCTTCTTCATTCGCGCCAACCACGTGAGGTTGTTGGAGAAAGCTCCTTGCATAATTGAGGAAGTTGTTCCCGCGAGCATTATCGATCGCCCACTTCAACTGTCGCCTGGTCACCTCATCCCAAGCTTGATTGATCGCCGCAACGCTCGTGTGGACCTGGACTAGAACGTTGGCGATCTGTTCTGCTTCTCGAAACCAGTCCCTGACTTCTGGACCCTTGGCGCTCTTGCGCCCGAATATTATCCGCAGATCATCTTTTTCCGGGCTCGGATAAAAGTACTCCTGCCAGAAAATGACTTTGTGCGCTATGGCGTTCGCCTTCGCGGCGTAAGCCAAAGCCTTCACCGGCGAGGCAGCCAGAGCTTCCTGTGTCGGGTTGGGCGCGGGCCCGACCACCTCAGCGAAGATCTGGATGGCCCTATCCAAGTCGGCGCGCGTGTACTTTCTGAAAAGAGAGACCGCTTCATTGTAACGCGCCTTTTTCCTAAGATTCTCGTTGCAGCCATTACTAGGCTCGGCCAGGTATTGAAAGGTCATGATGGCATCATCGTGACGCTCAAGTAAATCGAGCGCGATTCCTTCGTACAGATAGGCTTCGTGGAGAGTCGGGCTTTCTAGGTGAGCATCTCGGAAGTTTTCATATGCTGAGGTCAGCTTCTCCGGGCCTCTCCCGAGCAGATACTCTCTGAGCAGGCTCATTCCTTCGCGCAACTTGTTGGCAGATTCAGCCTCTGGAACGTTGGTATCGCTTGCGATCAGGTAATACATCTTAAAACTTGCGGCCTCGGCAGCGTATGCGCTGTTAGCCTTCTCGGCCGACGCGGTTACACTGTTTCTTGTACCATCGGCAGTACGTCGCGTCAAGCGCACGACCACCTGATCCCCTGAGACGGCTGCGTTACCGCTGATCGATGGCCGCAGGGCTCTAAACCAAGCGCGGATTGAGCCGGCAGCCTTGGCCATGCCTCCAATACTGACAGTTCCAACCTCGAGTTTCAGGTCTGCAAGCGCCGCGCCGAGGTCGAGATCTAGCTCTATATTCACAATATCCGGAAATGTTGGAATCGGAATGCCGCCTAGTTTTAACAAACCGGCGGAAGCTGGCACGCGGCCTTCCTTCCAACGATTCAATGATTCAACAATGGCTCCAGCCATCCCCAACTCACTCTTGTCGTCAATCGGGTTAACCGTCCACCGGTTCCGATATTGGGCCGCATTGCTTCTTCTTCCCCACTTGAGCAGGGCGTAAATGCCAAATAACACCAGACCACCTAGACCAATGTCTACCACCCACCAGAAAATCGTGCCAACATGATCTTCAAGAGTATTCCGGGTATGAGAGCTGGCAGAATTGACTTTGCCCGAGAGAGCGATTGCCTGCGATCGCACTTCCGGGTCTTCGGTTTCGTTAAGCACTGATTGAAGTATCTTGGAAGCGTCTCCAGGCTTCCCTTGCGATAGCAGATATTCGGCCTCCTGAATTTGCGCACGGTGCTTCTGCATTGCCCGTTCATCGCTCGCCTTTTTATCCTGTATGGCCTTGTTAGCCGCGGCTTGTTTTGCTGTACTAATCCTCTCCAGAAGGATCTTTACATCCTCCGTAATCTTGTTCTTTGTCGCGGCGGCCAACCCATCAGTCTGAGCGACTTTTAGCGCCGCCAACGCCTGCGTCTCGGCCGAATCTTTGTCTCCGAGCTCCAGATATATCCCGGCGGCCTTCACCAACGCGAGACTCTGGGTAATGGCAAGTGCGTCGGGTGTTTGCACAGGTTGATCCGGCGCCTGCTTTTTTCCTGGCGGTTTGGCGGCTTGAGCGAACGCCAGTCCAACCCCGATACTCCCGCACAGAAGAAAACCAAGCAATACCTTACGCATTTTCGTCCTCCGATGAATCAGACATTGCCGAGACGACTGCGTTTATTTCGGCGAAGAGTTTCTCCTTTTTGGAATTGTTAATTGTCGCCGCGTGCGACAGCTTTCGCGCCAGAGCTGTCAGCCGCCGATGAAGCGAAAGCTCTCGCTCGGTTGAAGCGGGCAGTCCCAGCGTCGAGCGATCGCCGGGATTGATGGCGGCGATGGGAATCGGCATATGTCGCAACTCACTTACGATGATCTTTTGAAAATCTACTTTCGAAAACGACGCGGTGTGCTTACTGACATAGTCAGCCGCTACTGCCGAGTTTAATATGCCCACAAGGGCATAGACGTTGATCATCCTGGGGACAACTGTCAAAACCCCGCGTAATGGAATAAACCCATCCCGCGCAACTGCTGCCGAAAGTTTACCGTCACGGCGGCAGAGCTCGCGCACAAAAATCCTTTTCGAGCGGCGAAGCGAATTGTGATTGCCAACCCAGGCAAGCCACTTTCCGAACCTGATGAATTGCTGAGGATCGCCCACAGAGAATTCATGTACATCACGCCCTCGTAATGCGGGAGTGGTCGAACGATCTGGCTTCGAGAATGTGAACGGCCGCTTCTTTAACACACTGGCTGTTTGCGGGGGAACGCCGTCACCCAGCCTATAAACGCACACGCCAGAGACGACATTGGCGATTTGCTCAAGCGCCACTGTCCTTCCGTGAGACTTTTCAAGACCATTCGCGCTGAACAGAGGCCACCACGAACCTGCTCCGAAAGCCCGCAAGAGACTCGAGCGCGCATTGAACGAACGAGCGGGTCCGATTGCATCAAATCTTTTCACAAGAGGATAAGCAATAACGCGACATCGAGGAAAGCGGGTTGCCGGACGTGCCCGACCTAACAAAACCAGTCCTCGGACGGTCGCATCTGCAAAAGCTGCACGGGGTAGAAGGATCATTTCGTCAAGCTCGGTTTTGCTTAGAAGCAACTCACGCAATCGAGACGTGTTGCGTGCCGCAATAGCCTGACTGGGTAAGATCAGAGCAAAGGCCCCCTCAGGCTTTATGCGCCCAATCGCCATCTCACTGAATGCGACGTAAGTGTCAGATTGAAGTTGAAGAGTGGTGAACCGCTGGCGAAGCTGATTCCTCTCCGACGCGCTCAAGACTTTACCCCAGGGGGGATTGTTAATAACGGCGTCGAAATCGGGTGGCTGATGCTGATTGAAATAATCCAACGCGTCGGCTGTGACGATATGAGATGGCGCAAGCTGTTGGATTCCGAACTCTGCGCCTAAAAGCGAAAACAACATCTTCACCGCAATGACTGCCAGCTCGTTTCGGTCTATTCCCCAAAGGCAGTCACGGCAAAGTTTTTCGAGCAAGGCGCGACTCAGATAAGAGGCAGCCCTGCTCGACGATGAATGCTTGGCGAAAACTAGACGGATAAGAGCGCGGCCCACCTCGAGTAGCAATTGCCCCGATTCCATCGACGGATCAAGGACGCGGAAAGCGAGGGCGCGTTCAGCAAAACGCTCTGCGCTGCCGTGACACTGGCAGATGACTGGAATCGGGTGCTTGAGGAGATAGGAGACAACCGCGTCGCCGACGAACTTTGCGACGGCGGGGGAAGTTGGATATGTTGAAAATGCCTTCTGAGGTCTACGATGATTCACGAGCAAATTCGCTTCCCGACTACCCAAAGAGAAATGCATAAGCATCCCTGAAAGGCTTGCGACGCTTTGCAGCCAATCGCGCCCATAGCTCGCCTTCAGGTTCGCGACCAGGGAGCGCACCACATCCAGCTCTTGCTGTTGACCATCTTCGGCCCCAACATAGGAGTTTGAAGTCTCCTCAGCCGAGGACTGAATCCAACTGCAGATGGCCTCGTATCCTTCGCGAACGGCTCCTCTGGGATCGCCCGACCCCTGAGCATTGGCCGTTGAAAGCTTCCGGTAAACGAATAATAGTTGACGGAATGATTTCGAGAGATTCGCGTCCGGCCATCGCTGCCGGAGATTGTGATTTACGGTAAAGTCCGTCGAGACAGATTCTAGCGTCATATCCAACTTGAACGTGCAGACTGCTCAAGAGACAGAAGATGGGCTGCTGCTTGCTTGCATCACAGCCTTCCTTGAGGATGAAGGCCACAGGCTCTGAGGACCCAGCGTATTTTTTTTGGGTCGGGTTGTTGTCGCTTATCTAGCGCCATGAGGAATTCTCTGTCCAGGTCTTTGAGTTGGCGTTTGTTGAGCGACTCGACCCCGTTCTCGTCAAGCTTACGTTTTGCGGCGTCGCAAATTCTCTTTCGGAGGCTTGGGTCTTTAACGAACTGGCGAGCGCGCTCCTCGGCTTGCTTTACCAGGCTAGGTAGTTGTTCCTTAGGCAAATCCTTATTCGCCACCCGCCGTAGGGCGGAGAGCATGCGAGGCTCGCGATACGGCTTTACACTCTTAAGGTGGTTTTTACCTTCCCGGCGGGCGCGAATGCGATTGCGGATGTGATCTATTATCTCCAGGTATATCACCAACCGCTTATGTTTGTAGTAAGGCTCGATAGGCTGCTCAGGGATGTGGTGATAAGTCCGCAGCCACTTATGATTCTTCCATTGGCAGGGTTCTAGTAGAATTGGAATAACTATTATGTCGTCATCTTTCTGTCGTTTTTCAGTAATCCTTAACTCCACTTTTCTCACGTACCCTGAAGTCAAGAATGGCTGGCTTACTATACAAACGACGATATCGGCCTCATTGAGGTGTTGCCTGATCTCCTCATCCCATTTGGTGTGGCTCATCTTCTCGTCCCACCAGAAGTCCAACTTTTCGTCCTGGATAAGACCTTCAAGGAAGTCGAAGAATTTCGTGCCTTTGCTCGAGGGCTTGAGAAAATTACGATTCTTGTGTGAGTAGATGAGAACCATCTTGTCTCTTTGTGCGGCTCTTGGTCTTTCCATTGGCACAGCCTCCTGAAGTCAAACTGAGACTTGCTTCACTCTATTTTACCGCATTCTACATCATTCTGCGTTCAAAATGTTCAAAATCTAAACTGAAGTTTGAAAAAACTTGGCGCGCTCACCGGCCAGGTGCTCAAGCCTCGGCAACAGCGGAAGGCTCGAAAGCTCGATTGCGATGGACGCAGCTTTATCCTAGCAGGCTGCTGAAAAACCACCTCGGATCCGACTCGTTCTTGAAAGAAGGCGCCGACGCATGTGCGTACTTCAACAACGACACAAGGCTACGCGATTGGCGATGCTAGGTGCCTGCGCGAAATGTTGGATTGATGCTGGGAGTGAGCCGCATAACTCAACGGGCTGCGCGGACCCTGGGGTGGTTTTTTTTGAACTCTTCAAAGTGGGCGCGCCTCCACTCCTCGATGCGCTGAAACCGCTGCAGTTCCTCCTTCCGCGATGTGATCTCGCGTCTGGGACGCAGCGACGGTATTAGGTTGGTTTTCTTCACCTCTGCTTCTTTGCGCACCCCAAAGACGGCCTCACGAAGAATGAACTTGCCTAGGGTGGGCTCTCTCCCCCAACTTGAATCATCTTTCCATCCCTAGCAACCTCGAACAACCTGCCTCGCCATTCAACCCTTTTGCCGACCCAGCTCAGGCACCAAATGAGAAAACTCAACAGGTCGCGAACCGGCACGAGCCAAAAGTACCTCTTCAGAATCCTATCGCCGAGCCAGTGGACGCCTATCATCCATCCCATCGTCAGTCGTATGACTAACGTTGACGCGAGGAGCATCAAGCTAGACGTCGACGCCCGGTCGACCGCAAGATTCAACAGTGCCAGCGCCGTTCCGTAAGTCAGGATCAAGCCGAGATAGCCAATTGGCCGCGATATGCGAGTCGAGCGCGCCCACCGTATCTGATGCCGCATCATCCCCTTGAAGCCGGCCGGCTGCATCGCCGTTTCCACAACGTGATGAGACAGTCGAACTTCGTACCCGTCCCTCTCGATCAGATTCCCAAGCATGAAATCGTCCGCAAGGTAGTCGGCAACCGCATGAAATCCTCCGATCGCTTCGAGCCTGGTCCGCGTGGTCGCCATCGTCGATCCGAGCGCGAACTTGACGCCTTCGAGCATCCACGCCATCAGAACGCCGGCGGCGAACTCGGCCGTGATGCCCACCGCTTCAAGTTTCGCGGCGAAGTCCGGCGTTTCAGCAGCGCGATAGAGACACGTCACCAGCCCCACTCGCGGATCCGAGAGCGGCGCCAGGACCTTGCGCAGATGATCGCGGCCCACTCGAACGTCGCTGTCGACGATCACGATCTGTTCGTGCTTCACTCGCGCGAGCATGTTTTCGAGGTTGCTCACCTTCAGGTTCTGCCCGATCGTCTTGTCGGAAATCACCAGCGCTATGTCTCGATCGGGAAAGTCTGAGATCAGCTTCTTGACGATGGGCACTGAAGAATCTCGCGAGTCGCGCACGCCAAATACGATTTGATATTCAGGATAGTCCTGCCGGCACAGCTCGGCATAATTCCGATAGGCATTGAAGTCCGCCCCGTGCAACGGAATCATTATTGACACGGGAAGACTCTCGTAGTGCTGCGAAGCTCTCGGCCTTGAAAAGAACCTGAACCCGGCGACGATCGACAGCAGGTAATAGGCATTGGCGGCTAATGTGCCGCCGATCAGGATCACCTGGATCGCTATGAAGGCAAGGTGTAGCAACGTGTATCAGGGCTGCGACGGTATCGAGATGAGGGCGACGCCAATGCAGACCAGCAGGATACCCGCCCAACGGATCCCGCTGATCGTCTCTTTCAGGAAGAACCGCGCGCCGATCGTGGTGATGACGAAGCTGATTGAAGTCGCCGGAAGCACGAGGCTCAGATCCGCAAGCCTGAGCGCCCCGAGAAACGAGAAGTAGCTGACCGCCATGAAAAGCACGCCGATCAGAAAGTACCGGTTCGTGATTGCGCGGCCAAATATTCCGAGGAGGCGCCCGACGTTGAGTGTCGAAATCTCGCCGAGTTGCTTCATGCCTTTGGTTATGAACACGTCGCCCGCCGAGCCACCAAGCACGACCAGCCCAATCAACAACGCGGTCATCATTCGAGCACCCCTGGCGCGCGCAACTCGTCGCGCGGTGTTTCACCGGTGCGCTGCCCAGAGCGCGAGACGAACAGGACCCCCAACGTGATTATCACAGCGCCTGCCCATCTTCTGTTGGAGACTGATTCGCTCAAGAAGTAATTGCCCGCGGCGACGTTCAACACGTAGCCGAACGCGGTAGCCGGGAGCACGAAGCTCAAGTCAGCCCACGACAATGCCGCCGAAAACAGCACGAAGAACACTATCAGCAGCAGCGTGCCGACCCACACCATCGGGCTCTGGATCGCCTGAAGCGCGATATGCGAGACTTGCGAAAGCAATTCCCAGAAACCGGCGCCGCCGGGTTCCAGCGAAGTTATCGCTTTCATTCCTTTGGTCAGGCACACGTCCCCGAAGGCTTGCGCGACGATGGCCGTTATCAGCACTACGGCAGTCTTCATCTGCTCCTCTGGGTTTGTGTACAAACTCCTTCCGTTCAAATCTCAAAATAGTTGAGCAGCTTGATGCCAAGCTCTTGCACTTTTTCTTTAACCCTCTTGCTCGTCAGCGCTTCGAATTCGATCGAGCACTGGCGCTCGCCGTTGTCGAGCAATCTGTCGTCTGCGTAAACAGCCGGGTGAGAGTATATCTCACTGGTCTCGGCTGTGAGGTTGTCGAGCGCGTAAAGAAAATATCGTTCGCTCATTCGTCCGCTTTGCAGATTACCGTATACCCTCTCAGGAAATGTGAAGCCGCGCTCTCTCAGTTTTTTCTTCATGTATCGAGCCAGCCCGCCGAACAGGAGGGTGTGAATCGTCTTCCGCAGAAGATTCGCGCGATCGAATGCAAGAGCAAGCCGCCGCTCCTCCGCAGGCACCCTCATGCATCGCGCGCCGTACTTAGCGCCTAGATCGAGCGCGGCGTTGAAGATGACCGGATGAACATGCAGATGTAGGTGGCCGTCGATGTGTGAAAGCGAAAGGCCCGTCGAGTGAAACTTCTCGAACTGCGCAGCCAGTTCTTTTCTCAGCTCGCGCCGCGCTCGCGGTGAAAAATAGTATTTCAGCCCCGCGGCCGTTGGGTTGTTCGAAAAGTTCCCTTCCCTGTCTACAAGCGCCGGAATCTCTGAGTGCGCAAGCACGCTCTTTCCAACAACCGTGACCAGATGAATCCCGACGGCGAGCCCGGGATTCTCCTTCGCGAGCTTGACCGCTTGCTCGAAGGCCGCGCCGGTCACCATCAAGCTGGTGCTGGTCAGCACGCCTTCCTTGTAAGCGCGAATGACCGCTTCGTTCACTTCCTCGGACATACCAAAGTCATCCGCGTTTATGATCAGACGAAGCTGCTTTGACTTGAGAGCGGACGGCGTCACGTTGTCGTTTCGTGTTTCCGGCAAAAGCGCGCTAGCGCTG
>JBGQGO010000104.1:0-13027 GCA_041497455.1 Blastocatellia bacterium
CCGATAATCCTGGAGCAGCAATAAAGTTTGCACAGATGCTGGTCGAGTCAAACTGCGGGCTGAAAGCAGCCATGTACGTATTGCCCCCGCACCCCGATGTGAATCCGATACTCACGCGCTGACTGGACGATGAGTTGTTGAAGAACTTGAACTCGTCGTAAGGCCGCGCCCCGACTGTCCCGAACAGAGCACAATTCCGATCGCCTCGTATCCCGGAACGAAAATGTCGTTGACCCGTGAACGTGGTCTCTGTTCCATCGATCGATCCGTTGATCGTTGCGACAATCGGGGTACCCTGAACCGCCATTAGAGGGTTTCGGGGGCCGCCCACGGAAGCAGAGGTTGCCTCGCTTGTGTCACCCGCGCCGCCATCGGCCTTTGCTCCCGCTCGCGTGGGGAGCCAGATCATCACAATCAGACCGAGTAAGAACAGTCCTAGCACCAAGTCTAGAATTAGTCCTGTCAGTCGGCGTTGGTGTCTCAAGCAAGTTGGCATAGAGGGGCCTCCCTTCTTACGTCCTCGAAAACAGGCTGGCTAACCGCGCTTGAAAGTCACGCGCGTCTCGAATCCAGAGCGCGTAGCATAGAGGGAACTACGGAACGCGCCGATGCTATGCCTTTCGAGGGGTTAAGTCAAGAAGCGAGGTCCGTTGCTGGAATATGGCTCTCCTGTCACCTGCCTTGACACCTGTCGCCGCCAGCCGGGTACAATGAAATGTTCGCGACTCCGGATAATTCCTCTCTATCAGGGCTCGGCTTTGAATGGCGATAGATAAGATAACAATTCGCGGCGCCCGTCAGCACAATCTAAAAGACCTGAGTCTCGAAATACCGCGCAATCGCCTGACCGTAGTGACCGGTCTCTCAGGGTCGGGCAAGTCGAGCCTGGCGTTCGACACCATCTACGCCGAAGGCCAGCGCCGATACGTCGAATCGTTGTCGGCTTACGCGCGGCAGTTCCTGGACCAACTCGAAAAACCCGACGTCGACTCGATAGAAGGGCTCTCGCCTGCGATATCGATCGAGCAGAAAACCACGATGCGCAGCCCGCGCTCGACCGTGGGCACGGTGACTGAAGTCTACGATTATCTGCGGCTGCTGTTTTCCTCGATCGGCCTGCCGCATTGCCCAAAATGCAGCCGCCCGATCTCGCGCCAATCGATCGATCAGATCGTCCAGCAGATGGCCACGCTGCCGGAAGGCGAGCGCGTAATGATACTCGCTCCCATTGTTCGAGGGCGGAAAGGCGAGTTCAAAAAGGAACTCGAGAAGCTTGCGCGGTCCGGATTCAATCGGGCTCGGATCGACGGCGAGATTCGCCAGCTCGATGAAGAGATCAAACTCGACAAACGCCGCAACCACACAATCGAAGTAGTCATCGACCGGCTGCTGATCAAACAAGGCGTGCAGAAGCGGCTCGATGATTCGGTGCACCTTGCGGCAAAGCTCACAGACGGGTTGGTGATGGTCTCGATCGTGGACGGCGAAGAGCGCCTCTACTCCGAGAAGATGGCTTGCCCCGAGTGCGGAATCTCGGTGCCGGCGCTTGAGCCGCGCTCGTTCTCATTCAACAGTTTCTACGGCGCCTGCCGCGACTGCCACGGCCTTGGCAGCCGCGCGGAAATCGATCCCTCGAAGATCGTGGTCGATCCCCAGCTTCCAATCAACGAGCAGGACCCATTTCCTCTCGACACGAACATCGGCAACTACCTGCGCGACGTGATGAAGTCGATGGCCAGGCAGGCCGGTGTCTTGCCCGACAAACCGTTTGCCGACTTGCCGCAAAAAGTGCAGGACGCATTCTTCTACGGTTCGAAGGAACGGCTGTCGCTGCGTTACGGCGCCTACGAGTACAAGACTGATTGGAAAGGCGCTGTGCCTTATCTGATGGCGCGCGCCGAAGATATGAAGAGCGAGAGCGGTATTGCTGCTTTCGAAGCGCTCATATCGCCGGCCGCGTGCCCGTCGTGCCAGGGCCGACGGCTCCAGCCCGCGTCGCTCGCGGTGCGGGTTGGCGGTCGAGCCATCGCCGACTACACCGCGGTTCCCATCTCGCAAGCGGTCAAAATCTTTAACGGGATCAAGCTGAACGCGAGAGAGGAGAAAATCGCGGGACTGGTCTTGCGAGAGATCCGTCAGCGGATGAGTTTTCTGGAAACCGTCGGGCTCGGCTATATCACGCTCGATCGGCCATCGGCGACGCTCTCGGGCGGTGAAGGCCAGCGCATCAGACTTGCGACGCAGATTGGCTCTCAACTTCGCGGCGTGTTGTACGTGTTGGACGAGCCCTCGATAGGGCTTCACCCTCGCGACAATCGCAAGCTGCTCGACACGCTCGAACACCTTCGCGATCTGGGCAACACGGTGCTGGTAGTCGAGCATGACGAGGAGACCATTCGCCGCGCGGATCACGTAGTCGATCTGGGACCCGGCGCGGGGGCGCACGGCGGCTTCGTAGTCGCGCAAGGTACTCCCGAGGACATCGCCCGCAATCCCGCGTCGCTGACCGGCCGGTACATAGCTGGCGACCTGTCGATCCCAGTTCCGAGCGAGCGCCGCAATTCGAACGGCAAGGCTATCGAGGTGCTTGGGGCGCGCGCGAACAACCTCAAGAACATCGACGTCAAGTTTCCTCTTGGACTATTCATAGTCGTGACGGGAGTCTCGGGCTCGGGCAAATCGACGCTGGTTGACGACATTCTGTATCGAAGCTTGGCGCGCAAGCTCTATCGCAGCCTGCTCGATCCGGGCGCGCATCGCGAGGTCACCGGACTCGAGTTCATAGACAAGATCATCGAGATCGACCAGTCTCCGATCGGCCGCACGCCCCGCTCGAACCCGGCGACCTACACCGGCGTGTTCACTCCTATACGCGAGTTGTATGCGATGTTGCCCGAGTCCAGAGAGCGCGGCTACAAACCCGGGCGCTTCTCGTTCAACGTCAAGGGCGGTCGCTGCGAGACTTGCCAGGGCGACGGAATGAAGCGCATCGAGATGAACTTCCTCCCCGATGTTTACGTGATGTGCGACGTGTGCCGCGGCGCGCGTTACAATCGCGAGACGCTTTCGGTGCAGTACAAGGGCCACTCGATAGCCGGGCTGCTGGACACCACGGTCGAAGAAGCTTTGCCGTTGCTCGAGAACATTCCGCAGATCAAGGTGAAGCTTCAGACGCTGATCGATGTCGGACTGGGGTACATCAAGCTCGGCCAGTCGGCGACGACGATTTCAGGCGGCGAGGCTCAGCGGATCAAGCTGGGGAAGGAGCTTTCGAAGCGAGCTACCGGACGCACTTTGTACATCCTCGATGAGCCGACGACCGGTTTGCACTTCGAGGATGTTCGCAAGCTGCTGGATGTGCTTCATCAATTGGTCTCGCTTGGCAACACAGTGCTTGTGGTGGAGCACAACCTCGACGTGATCAAGAGCGCCGACTGGGTGATCGACCTGGGTCCGGAAGGCGGCGAAGAAGGCGGCAAGGTGGTCGCCGAAGGCACCCCCGAAGACATCGCGCGCTCGAAACGTTCTTACACCGGCCAGGCGCTTCGTCCGCTTCTCAATGGACACCGATCGAGATGAATTGACAGGGCTTGAAGCCTGCTTCCGAAGTAGGGGAGTTAGTCGAACAGTTCATCAACCGGCATCGTCCAGCCGGGCACTGCGGGTTCCGCTTCTGCGATGTCACCACGTTTGTAGATTGTCGGGGTTTCTGGATCGGTGAATCGGTAGACTCTAATCACATCGTCGCTGAGCAGGTCTACGTCCCACACAACGAGAGTGCCGGCGGCAAAGTAGTCGCGTCGCTTCTCGGCTAGCTCTCGTTCTGCCGCTGGTCCGTAGTCATTCTCGCTTCTGACCTCGACAGCAAAAGCGGGAGCACCGTTGGCAAACTTCAAGCCTTCGAGTTCACCCGTGTACCAGGCGGCATCAGGGCTGAAAGAATCGCGATTCGGCAAGTCAACGATGAATCCTACGTTGTCGCCGAATGCATAGCCGCCGCCTCTCTCGCGTTCGTAGCTGTGTAAGCTGAGGGCCACGCTGCCGCTCGCGCGTCCGGGCATTCCTCCCGCCGGTATGATTCGTACAATCTTTCCGTTGATTATCTCGGCCTTGCCGTCTTCAGGTATGTTGTAGAGGTCTTCGATTGTCGCTCTGGTTCTCGTGGACATAGCCAAACCTCGCGCGGCCATACTAGCATAACGTGCTAAGTCAGAGAGAGCATCTTGGTCTATTCTGGCCTGCGCGCCGGTGACGACTTCGAAGTTCTTGCTGGATGTGCTGCAGATCTACGGGAGTTGAGTTCCATCAGCGAGCCAGAGTAACACTTCGCAGGATTGTCGCGCTCGTACCACGCTAGGCTGCCGTTAGGGAATGATCGCTCCTGCACAGAGCGATAGAATGGTATTTAGAAAGGCTTTCAGCTCAGGACAAGCTTGAGCAGACGCTAGGAGATCATTCTTGTCCAATATGCGTTTAGCGTCGCGCGGCTTTACATAACTATCCCGACATCTACCTAGCTCGAAGATCTCCTTGATGCGCTGAGAGGGCGGGTTGTTGTGATTGACCTGCTCGGGAGTCGCTGATGGCGCCGTTCTATTGTGTTTTGCAAGTTCCTGGATAGTTGGCCAGAATGGCAAAAGCCAGGCCTCAAAATCGTGCTGCGCAGCATGGGGATAAAACTGAGGGTTACGGCCAACCCAAGCTGCCATTTTTGCCTTTGCATCAGGCGCATCAACGAAATCCCTAGTGCCAGTGTAGACGTCTGTCAGCGCAATTACTGCGTTATGATTATCTAGAAGGTACTCAACCGTACGTCGTAGCTTATCCCCCTTTGGAATCCGTCCGTCATAAGGGACGGGACGAAGACGAGGCATTTGTGGTAAACGTGGCCTAAGGAAGCTTCGCAAAGTTGGCATAAAGGCCATCTCTGTCTTTCCCTCAATCAAAATCGCGATCTCCATTAGCGACCCCCCATCAGGTTCATTGCCCAGATCTCGTCCAAGCTGTACTCTGCCAGCCACTTTGCCAAATTGAATTCGTCACCCCATTTCACAGTCAATAGCCCGTCCTCGGCATCACAAACTAGCACCTCTTCAGGCTTCAGAAAGCGAATTAGCCTGTCTGAGTGCGTTGCTACGATCAGCTGAGTTCGTTTAGAAGCTTCTCGCATCAGATCAGCAAGCAGTTTTAGTAGATCCGGGTGCAGACTGACCTCTGGTTCATCAATCAGCGTGACAGCCGTAAGTTGTCGACTCTGTAGAAGCGCGACTAACCAAAGAAATCGCAAGGTGCCTTCTGACAGCTCATGCGCATAGATAGGTTTCGAAAAATTCTTGTCCTTCCATGTCATGGATAGCGTTCCAGCTGCAACTGGTGGGAAAGCCAACTTCTCGAAATCAGGAAAAGCAGCCGCAAGCGTGTCTTCCACGATCTCAAAACGTTCGGGCTCTGTCTCTCGAAGATCATACAGACACGAAACCAAGTCCTCTCCGTTTGCACCAGGTAGTTTTGCAGGACGCATCTCCTGAGGCAGGCGCACCGGGCTTCTGGGGGACACGTCCAGAGCGCCATAAAAGGTGCAAGATGCCAATTGCTTCCTCAGAGTTTCCGGTTCTTGGTACATTTTGGGAACTTGCGACAGGGAGGTTTCAAAATTGTTATGTTCCCAGTCAGGACTCTCGAGGACACGTGTTCGAGAATTGAAATACTTGATGTTCATCCTGTGCGACTCGATGTGCTTGAAGGGCTCAGGGGCCAATGGATCACTCTTTTGCGTCAAGGTTTCGTGAATGATTTCGTAGGAAGCGCCCCTAGTAGGAAGTATCGAAAGATGGTAGCTGAGAGGAGCGTGTTGCGGAACGCTCATATTGATAAATATCGCAAGATGGTCCGCTTTGTCGCGAGTTAGCATCCCTCCCAAGCCTCCACCGATTTGCTGGAGAAGTTGACCCTTCGCGGATGCGGCTAACAAAGAGAAGACCTCTAGCACTGTTGTCTTGCCGACCCCGTTAGCGCCAATCATAACTGTCAAATCCCGCATTTCCAGTTCGACAGAAAACAATCGTCGGAATCCCTCGATTTTGATATAGGTGAATCTGTTCATAAAGATCCTCCAAGCTCTGTTCAAATCGAAATGTGGACCGCTCTTTGACCGATCCTTCTAAGCCGTATGCGCACTTGTGATTGTATCTACTCGCGCAGTTGTTGACTATCCCGTTGAATAGCTGAACTTCAATCGCTCTGCTTAACCGGCGCAGGGCCCGCGCTACGCGGATTTCCCGGCGGCGCGCCGGCGAGCGCGAAGGTACACTCGCACGTCATCGTTGCGAGGATTAACAATGTAGATCGACACACGTCCGTCTGGAAGCGTCTGTATCGTGGACGGCGCGGACAGCGCTGTCAGATACCAGCCGGGCGGCAAAACAACCGTGTTGCGCAAGCGGCCGAAGCTGCGGTCCCAGACGAGCTCGTCGCCATCGAGGTAAAGGCTCTTCGCGTCGGCGTAAGTTTCTTTGAGACGAATGCGATTCGTTGTGCCCGCCGCAAGCGGACGCGCGAGATAGGTGACAACGATTTCCGTGTCGTCCTTGACCTCGCCGACCGCAAGCTTTCGATCGCGTGCCGTCTTGCCGTCGATGGTTTCCCACTTCAGGGTTTCTCCGCTGTCCAGGTCGATGCTCTCAGGATCGCTGACATGACTCCCGGCGCGAACGACGTTGAAGTAATATTTCTCGCCTGCGTTGCGAACCGTGTAGTCGTGGGTGATGCGAAAGGCGTGAGTCTCGGGCGCTTGCAGCTCGTAGAGTATCTCGCGGTCTTGATATGCGCGTTCGGTGAAGACCGGGTTCTGACCGAGGGCGCGCTGATCAGGCGATACAAACAGAAATCCAACACCCATCAGGCACGCCGTCACGCACGCAATGTTTTTTCTAAGGAAGATCATCGCGTCACCTCCGCTTTCTTAGCTGGCGCCGGCAGCCGCCGCGCCTTGATGGTTACCTCAAGCTGACCTCCGCTACCGGGATTGACGAATGCAAGCTTCAAGCGGCCGTCCTTTTCCGTGAGCACTTGAGCCGCCACCGACGACGAGACGATCTCGTATCCGGCAGGAAGCACGACGCTGTCACGGGGAATCCCAAGCGGCCGCTTGAAGACGATCGCGTCGCCTTCGGTGTAGTAACTCTTGTCGTCCTTGTAGGTCTTGATGATCGCGAGGCGGTACTCGCCGCGCGCGGGCACCGAATGAGCGAGGTGAACCTGTATGTACTTGCTCGAAGGGTTGAAGCGTTCAGCCTGCGGATTTGATTTGTCGCCGGAGGCTTCGGCGGCCTGCGCTCCGGTCACCACCTCGAACTTCAACGGCTTACCGGTGGCGAGGTCAATTACAGATTCATCCGAAGCCTCGGCCCCCTCGCGAATAGCGTTGAAGTGGTATTTTGCTCCGGGCGTGGTCTCGGTGACCTCGTAGTAGATTTTGAACTGATGGCTTTCGGGCGCGAGCAGTTCGTAGCGGGTGTATGTGTCCGCTGAGATGTACTGAACCGGTGAACACACCACCGAGGACGAGATCGCAATCAATAGTAGTGAAAGCGCAATCGTGCTGTAGGTGAATTGGCGCATGACAAACTCCTTGGGCTAAAACCAGACCCGGCCCCTAGACACCATTGAAGAAGAGCATGGAGTTCAAGCTTTAGCTTGTCCGGCGGAGAAGACAGGCTGAAGCCTGAACTCCATGCACTTTTTTGATGGCACGGAGTCTATCATCGCGAATTTCATATTGCCATCAGCCTGCGCTCCCAGGCAAAGCCGTTGTGTGCAGGTCCGGGCTTTGGTAAGATGCCGCCCGAATGGGAGGTATCACTATGCGAACCAAAACTTCACTGACCCGGCGGGGATTCATCGCGACCGCGGCGCTCGGCGCTGCCTCGGTCGGGCTTGGGTTGCCATCGAGTCTCAGTGCGATTGCGCGCTATCCGGAGGTTGACGCCGGCGCGGGAGGCAACCCGCTCAGGTTGAATCGCAATGAGAGTCCTTACGGGCTGGCGCCCGCCGCTGCGGAAGCTCTGAAGAGCGCGGTCGATCCCAAATCCTACCGCTACCCCATCGAGGAACCGAAGGCGCTGGTTGAGGCTATCGCCAAACGTTTCGGGGTCGAGAACGACAACGTGATTCTGGGTTACGGGTCAACCGAGATACTCAAGATGGCGACAGAGTCCTTCTGCAATTCGTCTCGCAGTGCGCTGGTCGCCGAGCCGACGTTCGAGGCGGTGGTTGGTTACTGCCCGTTTATTCACGCTCGCGCGCAGAAGATCAAGTTGAACGCCGAGCACAAGCACGACCTCCCAAAGATGCTGCGAGTGAGCCACGGCGCGGGGATGATCTTCTTTTGCAACCCTTCAAATCCCGCTGGAACATACATCGCCAAACAGGAGACCGAACGTTTCATTCGCCGGCTACCGCGCGGCCCGGTGCTGCTGGCTGACGAAGCTTACGCGGAATACGTAACCGCGCCCGACTATGAAAGCTGCGTGCGTTTCGTGAAGGAAGGCCTCCCGGTAGTTGTCTCGCGCACGTTTTCTAAGATCTACGGGATGGCGGGGCTGAGAGTCGGCTACGCGATCGGGCGAAAGGATCTGATCAAGCGGATGGCGAAACGCCAGTTGGTGAACAGCCCCAATCAACTGGCGATTGCGGCGGCGCTAACCGCGCTGAAGAGCGATGGCGAGTTCGTCGATCGTGTGCGTAAGATGAACGCCGAAGTGCGCGACTACGTTTGTCATGAAGCAAGCGCGATGGGCCTATCCTTCATACCATCCCAAACGAACTTCGTGATGATCGGCGTTACCCGCCCGGCGAAGCCGCTGATCGAGGAGTTGAAGAAGCGCAAGCTGCTCGTCGGCCGGCTGTTTCCCTCAATGCCAGAGCACGTGCGAGTGAGCTTTGGCACGATGGCTGAGATGAAGGCATTCATGAAGGAATTCAAGGAAGTAATCAGCGCGTCAGCCTGAATAGACCACGGATCACACGGATTAGACGGGTTTTCGCGGATCAGATCCGTCTGAATCCGTCCGATCCGTGGTCTATCCGCTTTTACTTCTTCACTGTCGGATACTGGATGCCGAGTTGCTCCAGATACGTTTTGTACTTACTCGGGTCGTAGTAGTACTTCTTCAACTCGGGCCGGAACTTCTCCATCTTGTCCTTGTTCAGCTCGATCGCCGGCTGATCAGTCGGATTGATCAGCGGCGTGTACTTGATGTCCTTCGTCTGAACGTCTTTGAAATAAGTCCACGCCTGCTTGATAAGCTCCGGTGACAGCAAGTAGTCGAGCGCCGTCATAGCTTGAACCTTCGCCCCGGCCGTCGAGCCTTTGTGCGCAATCGGTGTAGCCATCGCGATCGCATTTGGCCAACTGTGTCCCGGCAGATTCGGAATGTTCGCCGGGTAGCGCAGATAAACCATCGGCACGTTCCACGAGATATCGCCCACGTCATCCGAGCCCCCGCCGGTTGGGTCCTTCGGCGCCTCGAGCTCTTTGACTTTTGTCTTCATACCTTCGACTTTTGCGCCGATTTCTTTCTGTAGCGCCTTCGCCAATGTCTGATCGGCTTCGCTCCATTCGGGCATGCCAACCATCTCGATGTTCTTCTGCTGGACCTCGGCGATTGGCTTGTTGAAGTGACAAGGCCACGCCGAGCCGACGACGCGTTGAGTAACCGTCGTCTCGGTCATCATCGTCGCGGCCTGCGCCATCTTGTTGCCAAGCTCGTAGAGTTCCTTGATGCGCGGATATTCCAATTCGCGGAAGTAATACCACACAGCGGCTTCTGAAGGCACGACGTTGGGTTGGTCTCCACCGTCGATGATCACGTAATGCGAGCGTTGCTGTAATCGCAGATGCTCGCGGCGGAAGTTCCACCCGGTGTCCATCAACTCGACTGCGTCGAGCGCGCTTCGTCCTGACCAGGGCGCGCCCGCCGCGTGAGCCGCTTTGCCGTGAAAGAAGTATTGCACCGATACCAGACCGCTGTTGTTTGCGGTCTGGCCGTAGTTGGTCGCAAAGTCGCTGTCGACGTGACAGCCGAGTACGATGTCGACGTCTTTGAACAAGCCGGCTCGAACGAAGAAAGCTTTCGCGGCGACCAGTTCTTCGGCGACGCCCGGTAAGAGCTTGATCGTTCCGGCAATCTTGTATTTTTCCATCAGCTTCTTTAAGACGATAGCCGCGGTCACGTTGACGCCCTGACCCGAGTTGTGACCTTCGCCGTGACCGGGCGCGCCTTCGACGATGGGATCGTGGTAGGCGACGCCGGGCCTCTGTGAAGCTTTGGGTATGCAGTCGATGTCGGTGATGAAGGCGATGACCGGCTTGCCTGAACCGTAAGTCGCCACCCAGGCGGTCGGCATTCCGGCGACGCCGCGATCAACCTTGAAACCGTTCTTCTCGAGAATGCCGGTTATGTATTTCGAAGTTTCGTATTCTTGAAATCCCAGCTCGCCGAAGCTGAATATCTGATCGACCATCTGCTGAGTGAGCACGCGGAGGCCATCGACTTCGGCGATCGCTTCACGCTTCAGCTCATCAAGCTTGGGGGCATTTTGGGTTCGCCCCGGTATACTGGCCGCCAGCATCGCTACAACGGCAAGCGCCGCCACTCTAACTTTGGTCATTGTTCTCCTCCTCTGAGAATAAGTTCAGAGTACAAGCTTTAGCTTGCTTCGCGGTGTTCGAGCAGACTGGCAGCCTGAAGGCTGAACTCTGAACGCTTGTGCGATGCGCGAGATTATGACTTTTCACCGATCAAGTCAACGAACCTGGGAGCGCTCTCGGCTGTTCCGCGGGCTTGCAAACCACCGACGTTGCTGACAGGATACCGCTTCCGGATTACGGCTGGAATTTTTTGTAACCGGGCTGAGACTTTTTGAGTCTTAGGCGTCAGGCGGGCGCGCTCGTGGCCGTGCTTCCACTGGCGCGGACGCGAGCACGCTCTGCCCGCTTCATCAGGACAACAACAGGGATAGACAGGATACACAGGAAAGCACACACGCTGGGAGTCTACCCTGCACTCCTGTGTATCCCTGTTCGAAACGCCTTCTCTACCAACGATTCCAGTAATCAAAAGCCATTCCGTATGGAGGACACCATGAACCGAGGACGATTGTTTCCGCTCACGCGGACGTATGCGCTGGTGATCGCCGGTGTGATGCTGGCGGTGCTTACCGCGACCAGCCGCGCTGCCGATCCGCCGCAAAAGAAGGACAAGGCCAAGGCCGCGGCGCCCGCCTCGAAGATCAACGAGGAGTACACCGCGAAGATCAAAGAGTACACGACCGAGAAGTACTTTTTGACCGAGCTGGTCGATCACCTGCCCGCATCCGACAAAGTGCCTTCGCCCGACAAGGTCCTCGGCTACGTCGTGGGCACGCCCAACAAGCTCACCTACACGAAGGACATGTACCGCTACTATCGCGAGCTCGAGAAATCGACGCCGCGCGTTCGGGTGTTCACCGCGCCCGAGCGAAGCGAAGAGGGTAAAGAGCAAATGCTCGTCGTGGTCAGCGACGAAGCGAACATCGCCAAGCTCGACCGCTATAAAGAAATCACCGCAAGGCTCGCCGATCCGCGCAAGATCAACGACACCGAAGCTCAGCAGTTGATCGGCGAAGGCAAGGCAATCTATTGGGCGTCGGGTTCGATCCACTCGCCTGAGCAGGGTTCGTGCGAGATGTTGATGGAGCTTGCATATCGCCTGGCCGTCGAAGACTCGGCGGTCATCGAGGCGATACGCAAGAACGTGATTGTCCTGATTACGCCCGCGCTTGAAGTGGATGGCCGCGACCGTTCAGTCGACGTGTACAACTATCGCAAGGCCAATCCTAACAAGCAGGCGCCGCCGTTGCTGTACTGGGGCAAGTACGTTGCGCACGACAACAACCGAGACGGGCTTGGGATGGCGCTGGCGCTGTCTCGAAATCAGATGAAGACGTTCCTCGAATATCATCCCGTGGTTTTGCATGATCTGCATGAGTCGGTTCCGTTCCTGTACACATCGACCGGAACCGGTCCTTACAACGCGTGGCTTGATCCGCTGGTCATCGATGAGTGGCACGTGCTCGCTTATCACGAGATCGAAGAGATGACCAAGCGCGGAGTGCCCGGCGTATGGACGCACGGTTTCTACGATGGTTGGGCGCCGAACTACATGTTCTATGTTGCAAACGGGCACAACTCGATTGGAAGGTTCTACGAGACGTTTGGCGGACAAGGCGCCGACACCAGCGTTCGCAACGTTGGCGCGCAGTCCGGGCGCGATTGGTTCCGTCCCAATCCGCCGCTTCCCTGGGTGAAGTGGTCGATCCGAAACAATATCAACATGCAGCAGTCGGCGATTCTGTTTGCGATGAACTACGTCGCGAATCAGAAGGACCGCTTCTTGAACAACTTTTACATCAAGAGCAAGCGATCGGTTGCCAAGGCCAAAAACGAAGGGCCTTATGCGTGGGTGATCCCCGGCGACACGCCGCGTCCGGTTGAAGCGGCGGACATGGTCAACCTGCTTCGCTTGATGGGAATCGAAGTCCAGACCGCAACGAAGGAGTTCGCTTTCAAAGATCAGAAGTTTCCGGCGGGCTCTTACATAGTTCGCATGGACCAGCCGTATTCGCGAATGGCCGATATGCTGTTCGACACTCAGTATTACAACGTTAACGATCCCCGGCCTTATGACGACACAGGCTGGACGCTGGGCGCGCTTCGCAACGTGAAGACGGTCCGCGTGACTGAGAAGAACGTGCTTGATGTCCCGATGGTGTTGTTGACCAGCGATGCGAAGATCCGAGGCAAGATCGCAGGATCGGCTTCCACAGCCGGTTTCATCATCAATCACAACGCCGACAACACGCTGGCCACGCTTCGATACAAATTGAAAGATGTGAAGATGAACGCGGCTGAAGATTCCTTCAAGATCGGCGATCAGCAGTTCAACGCCGGCTCGTTCATTATCAAGACCGAAGGCAACCCGGCGGA
>JBGQGO010000105.1:0-12903 GCA_041497455.1 Blastocatellia bacterium
GACTGACCAGTACGGCAATCGATTCCTTTACCGAGCGAAGGTGTTTGATGTGAAAGGTGCATACGTTGGCCGGTGGGCGTGGGACGTTTTCCTCGTAAGGCATTAGGGCAACGGGACAGCCTTAACCTGAAACCGCCAGCAGGCAATTTGGGCCCGTTGGCGATTTCGCCTTTTTCGACCAGGGGCTGTTCGATCAATTATCCATTTTGCAGCCTAATGCTAAGGATCGTGGCAACTCTGCCGGACCCTCATCAACCATCTGCGCATTAAGACACCTGTCGGCTTTGTCGGTATCCTAGCTAGGCGCCAAGCGCCAGTGATGTAGGGTGAGTTCCTCAACCGATCCAGATGGCCTCTAGCGGTTTCAAGCGATCAAAGGATTGGTTAGTTCTATCGAAGCTTCCCGGCGCTTCCCTTACCGACCCGCGGGCCGCGGTTATCACGAGCCGGCGTGTGATCGAGGTTCGCCGTGCGCATTCCAATCTCGTAAGCGTATTGTCCGATGCGCGCCATCTTCTCGAAGTTGATCTTCTCAACGCTGTCGGTGTTCGCGTGATAGTCCGGATGCAGCCCCGTCGTCAGGAACACGATCGGCACTCCCTTAGCCGCGTAGCTGTAGTGATCGCTCCGATAGTAAATCTGCTCGAGGTCCGTCGGATCGTTCATCTCATAGTCGAGCTTCAACTGCTTCGTCATCGCGCCGTTCGCATCGACCGTCATATTATGAAACTCGGTGCTGATGCGATCCGACCCGACGATATACACCGTGTTAGCTTCTTCAGCTTTGTTGTCGCGGTTGCGCCCGACCATGTCCATGTTGACCTGAGCGACGATCTTGTCCATCGGCACCGTCGGATAGTCCGCGAAGTAGCGCGAGCCCCACAGTCCTCTTTCCTCGCCCGAGTGCCAAACGAAAATGAGCGACCGCCGAGTCTTCGGCCCGGTCGCGAACGCCTTCGCCATGGCCATGATCGTCACGGTTCCCGAACCGTCATCGTCGGCGCCGTTCCAGACTCGATCGTCCGTGGCGCCCGCCCCCACGCGACCGCGGGCTCCGCTGCGAATCGGTCCGTTTGCGCCTTGAGTGACTTCACCTTCCGCGTAGCCGACGTGATCGTAGTGCGCTCCAAACGCGACGTAGGTGTCTTTGAGTTTTGGATCCGAGCCTTCGATGACGCCAACAACGTTGTGGGTGTATTGAGTTCGCACGACCTGATACTTCGCATCGATGTTGAAAGTTATCCGCACGTTCTTAAGCGTGAAGCCCGGGAGCGGTTCACCCTTTGAAGCTTTGTCTTTCAACTCCGCGTATTTCACATCGCTGCCGCTGAAGAGAAACTCGAAGAAGGCATCCTGCCCGGTAGCCGCCGGCGGAGTTGCAGCGTCCAGCCTCTGGACCGTTGTGAAGTCCGAACCGTCCGCCTGACCTCCGCCAAACTGACCGCCTCCGGGAGGGCCGCCCTGTCCTTGTCCCTGCCCGCCTGGTCCTTGACCACCTGGTCCTTGACCGCCTGGTCCTTGACCGCCTGGTCCTTGACCCCCGCCTCCCCGGCGAAGGCCGCCAGCCACACCGATGCTGGCAACGGCGCCTTCCTGCTCAGTCGCGTAACGCGAACGGCTACCGAGGGCGCGGCGGTACTCTGCTCCCTCCATACCCTTGGGCGGCGTGCTCCCGAGAAACACGACTGTCTTGCCTTTCACGTTCTTTCCTTCGTAGTCGTTGTGCTTGGCGAGCGGCGCGTTCAAGCCGTAGCCCACGAACTCGACCTGGTCGGATGTGAGCGTTCGCTTGCCGCCTACGTTCGAAGGAAAGTTCATGCCTTCTTTGTTCTTGAACGTGCGAGTCTGGCCGTTGGCTTCGACGGCAATCGTCGAATTGTTATCGCTCTTGACACCGAGCACCGCGACTCGTTGAAAGTACGACCCGTTCGGGCCGCCGGGTTTTACGCCCCACGACCGGAGGCGCTCGGCGATGTAACCGGCGGCGAGCCCGAGTCCTTCGGTGTAGGTGTTGCGGCCCTCGAGCTCATCGGAAGCCAGGTAAGTCAACCACTCTTTCAGGTCTTCCTGGGTAATCGCATCCCGGCCGTTGCTCTTTGCCGCGGCGGTCGAGAACGTGAAAGCGGCTACCAGAGCCAGTTGTGTGATGATGGCAGTGATTCTGCGAAGAGGTGACATGTTTCGCTCCTATGAAGAAAGTTCGTAGTCCGGCCTTCAGGCGGAAGTAGCCCCTCTTACGTGAACGTTCAGTTACGAACTTCCGCCTGAAGGCCGGACTACGAACTCTTCATTGCTTTCAGGAGTCGTTGCGCACGGCACGACTGCCCCTGTGAAGATGCGCCTTTCTAGACTGCGGCCGCGTTCGCAATGCGCTCAGAGTATTCAACGAGCTTGTCGTTGAGATCTTCCGCAGACTCGACAGTCTACGGCACAAGTGCTTCGCTAGACAGTTCAATACGCCCGATCGCTTCGATGGGATACACAGAAATAACGCAACTAGCGCGTAGGTCGCGGGTTCAATCTCATGTCCGATTCGTGATTTAATGCACTTGGACAGACGCGCCGCTGCCCTATTAACCTTCAAGCCAGGCGAGGAGCATTTGTATGTGGACACGTTTGAGGATCGCTTTGTGCGCGCTGTTGGTCTTGCTTCAGTCCGTCGGCCTTTTCACTGCGCAAATCGCAACAGGTCAGACGAGACGCGCACCAACGCCGCGCGTGCAGGGAGGCGATGTGAAAACCGGATTGCAGCTCCGATTGAGTGAGGGAACACCCGTCGTCCAAAGTCAGCCGGTCACTTCGACTGCGCCCGCCGAGCGGCTTTCCGAGGACGACGCGCAAAAAGTCTTGAAGCGGCTTCAGCCTCTGAAGGCCGACCCGAGCGACGAGCAGGACTTTGCGTTGCGTGATAGCTCGCTGCCTCCGCCGCGCACCGGCAAGACCATCACCGACTCATTCCCGCCGCCGGCAACACTCGACGCGCCGGATTCCGTGCCAGCCGGGCCCCTTGAGGTCCTTCGATACTCGCCGGAAGGCGACGTGCCGTTGGTTCCTCAACTCAGCGTGACGTTCTCTCAGCCGATGGTGGCGGTCACTTCGCATCAAGACACGATCGCGACAGGAGTTCCGGTCAAGCTCACGCCGCAGCCTCCGGGCCACTGGCGATGGGTCGGCACGAAAACTCTGCTGTTTGAAACCGAAGGCCATTTCCCAATGGCGACCGAGTACACGGCGGAAATCCCCGCTGGCACGAAATCGGCCACAGGAGCCATTCTCGGGGCACCGAAGAGTTGGAAGTTTACGACTCCGCCGCCCGTGCTCAAGTCGTCGTATCCGAACGGCGGCCCAACCGTGCGCGACCCGCTGATGTTTGTCGAGTTCGATCAGAGGGTCAGTCCTGCTTCCGTTGTTGAGACGGTTCGCGTGCGATCAGGCAACCGCGAATGGAAGGCACGGCTCGCCACGGGCGAAGAAGTCGCCGACGACCATCCCGTCAGCAAGCTCGCCGCTCGCGCAAGCAAAGACCGCTGGCTCGCGTTCCGCGTTGTTGATCCCGGCAACGCAACCCCGCGAGCGCCGCTGCCTGCCGGCTCTTCCATCAACGTGACGATCGGGCCGGGCACTAGGTCGCTTGAAGGCCCGCGAACAACTTCCGCGCAGCAGAGTTTTGCTTTTCGCACCTACGGACCTTTGCGCGTGACGCAGCATCGCTGCGGCTATCGTGAAGAGTGCTCTCCGTTTGATCAGTGGAGTATCAATTTCACAAACCCGATTGACGGCTCGGCCTTCGAGCAGTCTCAGGTGCGAGTTGAAGAGATCAGCGCCGCCGGGAAGCCTCAACCCGTCAGCTTGAAGAGCGCCATCTACGGCAACACGCTCAGCATTAGCGGAATCAAGCGCGGCCGCACGAGCTATCGCGTGACGCTTGATCCGGCGATGCGCGACCAGTTCGGACAGACTCTCGGCCAGACCGCGCCGATCGTCTTCAACGTGGGTTCGGCGCCGGCTGCTCTCGCAGGACCGGATAAGCAATTCGTTGTGTTGGACCCCGCGGCGGCGCCGCGATTCTCGGTCTACAGCATCAATCACAACAGTCTGAGAGTGCGCCTCTACTCAGTAGGCCCGGAGAATTGGAGTCAGTTCCTCGCGTACATGCGCAACCGAGACGACCGAACTCCGCGAACGCCGCCGGGTAAGCTTGCTCTTTCAAAGATCGTCAGCGTCACCGCTAAACCCGATGAGATGGCTGAGACTCGCATTGATCTCACCCCCGTGCTCGACGGAGGCGTCGGCCAGATATTCATCGTTGTCGAGCCGGCTGTTGCGACGGCCAGGCGCTATCGCGATTCGGTAGCCGTGTGGGCGCAGGTCACTCAGATCGGCCTCGATGCCTTTGTTGATAGCTTGGAGTTGATAGGCTGGGCCACGTCGCTCAAAGACGGCAAGCCCATAGACGGCGCGCAGATTTCAGTAGACGTAGCGCAAGCTGCCAGCTTGCGTTCCGAGACCACCGGAACAACGCGCGCCGACGGGATCGCTCACATCACACTCAGTGGCAGCATAAATCAAGGACCGCGCATTCTAGTCGCCCGCAAAGGCGGCGACGTAGCAATTCTTCCCGAGAACACTTACTGGTGGAATGATCGCAGCGGCTGGGTCAAGAGAGATCGGGGCGATTCGCTGCGGTGGTTTGTCTTCGACGATCGCAAGATGTATCGCCCCGGCGAAGAAGTTCACGTCAAGGGGTGGATTCGCCGCGTCGGCGATGGCAAAGGCGGCGACGTGAATCTGCTCGACGCTGGGTCGGCAAGAGTCGAGTACGTAGTGAAAGACTCGCGCGGCAACGACGTCCTGAAAGGCGAAGCCCGAATCAACGCTCTCGGCGGATTCGATGCCGCGTTCAAGCTGCCGGCAACTATGAACCTCGGCTACGGCCTGCTGCACCTTGAAGCGTTCGCCAACACGTCTTCCTCGAATCGCGAGCATTCGCACCAGTTTCAAGTTCAGGAATTCCGCCGGCCAGAGTTCGAAGTCACGGCGCAAGCCTCCGAAGGCCCGCACTTCGTCGGCAGCAGCGCAACCGCGACGGTTAACGCCGCTTATTACGCAGGCGGCGGACTCAGCAATGCCGTAGTGACCTGGCAAGTGACAACGTCCACGGCTCACTTCACGCCGCCCAATCGCGATGATTTCACTTTCGGCAAATGGATTCCCTGGTGGACCGATCAAAGCTCTTACACCGAGAGAAAAGTCCAAACGTTCAACGGCCGAACCGACGCTGCGGGCAAGCACACGCTTCGCATGGATTTCACTTCGGTTGATCCGCCTCAGCCATCAACAGTCACCGCTGAAGCTAGCGTGACAGACGTGAACCGGCAAGCGTGGAACGCGTCGACGAATCTGCTCGTGCATCCGGCGGATCTCTACGTCGGCATTCGCAGTCCTCGCACCTTCGTGCAAAAAGGCGAGCCGCTGATAGTGCAATCGATCGTCGCAGACCTCGATGGAAAACTGATCGCCGGACGAGAGATAAAGATTCGCGCCGTTTTGATGGATTGGGTGTTTGAGAAAGGCGAGTGGAAGCAGCAAGAGACTAACCCGCAGGAATGCACAGTGAGATCGGCTGCCGATCCGGTTCAGTGCCGCTTCGAGATCAAAGAAGGCGGCCAGTATCGCGTGGCCGCGACAATCCAGGACGATCGCGAGCGCAAGAACGAAAGCGAGCTTACGCTGTGGGTCGCAGGCGGAAAGGTCGTACCGAAGCGAGACATCGAGCAGGAAGACGCTCAAATGATTCCCGATCGCAAAGAGTATCGCGCGGGTGACACCGCGGAGATTTTGGTGCAAGCGCCCTTTTATCCGGCTGAAGGCGTGCTGACTCTCAGGCGTTCAGGCATCGTGAGCTCCGAGCGATTTGCGATGGACGGCCCGTCGCACACATTGCGGATTCCGATCGAGGAAGGCTACACGCCTAACCTTCACGTGCAAGTTGATCTCGTGGGCGCGGCAATGCGCACCGACAGCGAGGGCGCGCCTGCCGAGAAACTGCCAAAGCGTCCCGCATTCGCAAAGGGGGAGCTGAACCTGCAAGTGCCGCCGCTTTCGCGCAAGCTGGCGGTCGAAGCGAAGCCGCGCGACAACGCTCTCGAACCGGGCGGGGAAACTACGGTTGACGTTGAAGTGCGAGACGCATCGGGCAAGCCTGTGGCCGGAAGCGAGATCGCGGTGGTTGTGGTTGATGAAGCGGTGCTTGCGTTGAGCGGCTATCGCATCGGCGATCCTATCTCGACGTTCTACGCGCAACGCGGCGCCGATGTGAGCGATCACCATTCGCGTGAAGGCGTTTTGCTTGCATCTCCTGAAGACCTGGCGGAAAAGTTGCAACGGACGGGTTTCAACATGGACGGCGGCGACCATCTTGCCAGGGTAGCAGAGGCTTCGCCGCCGAAGCCTTTGCCGTTGAACGGTCGAGCATTTGATAAGCTTCAGCTTTTAGCGGACTTGCAGCAAGACCAAATTCGTATGCGTCAAAACTTCGACGCGCTTGCGACGTTCGCGCCGGCCGTGCCAACCGATGCAAACGGACGCGCAAGCGTAAAAGTAAAACTGCCCGACAGCCTGACTCGCTATCGAGTGATGGCGATTGCGGTCGCGGGGGGCAAGCAGTTCGGCGCGAATGAATCAAACATCACAGCGCGGCTCCCGTTGATGGTGCGTCCGTCGGCGCCGCGCTTCCTGAACTTCGGCGATAGTTTCGAGCTGCCTATCGTCGTGCAGAACCAGACCGACTCGCCGATGGATGTCGATGTCGCAGTTCGCGCGAGCAACGCCGAACTAACAGCAGGCGCGGGCCGCCGCGTGACTGTCCCGGCCAACGATCGAGTCGAAGTTCGCTTTCCGGTTTCAGCTCAACGCGCGGGCACTGCGCGTTTTCAAATCGCGGGCGTGTCGGGCAAATGGGCCGACTCAGCCGAAATCGAATTGCCGGTGTGGACTCCGGCGACGACCGAAGCCTTCGCCACCTACGGCGAGATTTACGAAGGCGCAATTGCGCAACCGGTCAAAGCGCCGAGCGATGCGATCAAGCAATTCGGCGGACTGGAAATCTCGACTTCATCAACCGAGCTTCAAGCACTGACCGACGGTGTGATTTATCTCGTAGCCTATCCGTTCGAGTGCTCGGAGCAACTGTCTTCGAGAGTGCTGGCAGTCGCAGCGTTGAAGGATGTGCTTGCGGCATTCAAAGCGAAGGGCCTTCCCGAACCGAAAGAGATGATTGCCGCTGTCGATCGAGACTTGAAACGGCTTGCGTCGATGCAAAGCGACGACGGCGGCTTTGGATTCTGGCGGCGAGGCGATCAGTCGTGGCCTTACGTGAGCATCCATGTAGCCCACGCGCTTCAGCGCGCGAAGGACAAAGGCTTCGAGGTTCCGGCTCCGATGCTCGACCGATCGAAGAAGTACCTGCGCGAGATCGAGCAGCACATACCCAATCGTTACGGCCCGTATGCCCGCCGCGCGCTTGTCGCGTATTCGCTCTACGTGCGCAACCTGATGGGCGAGAAAGACTCGGCGAAGGCCCGCCGTTTGATTGCAGAAGCGGGGCTCGAAGGCGTGTCGCTTGAAGCAATCGGCTGGCTGCTGTCGGTGTTGTCGGGCGATCCGGCGTCGCAGGCGGAGCTTGCCGCAATCCGCAGGCACCTGAACAACCGCGCCACGGAAGAGGCTGCCACAGCCCATTTCGTGACTTCGTACCAGGACGACGATTATCTGCTGATGCACTCTGATCGCCGCGCTGATGGCGTCATACTCGAAGCGTTGATCAAAGACCAGCCGTCGAGCGACCTGATTCCTAAGATCGTTCGCGGCCTGCTCGCGCATCGCAAGCAAGGCAGATGGGAGAACACGCAGGAGAACGCTTTCGTGCTGCTTGCGCTCGACAAGTACTTTGCGACTTATGAAAAAGTGACGCCTGATTTCGTCGCGCGCGCGTGGCTCGGGGACGCTTACGCGGGCGGGCATGAGTTTCGAGGGCGCACGACCGAGCGTCATAACGTGAACGTCCCGATGCGGGTGCTTGCTGAAACCGCAGCGTCGCAGAATCTGATACTGAGCAAAGAAGGGCCGGGCCGGTTGTACTATCGCATAGGAATGCAGTACGCGCCCGCGAGCCTCAGGCTTGATCCTTCAGAGCACGGCTTTACGGTCGAGCGCGTGTACGAAGCGGTTGATAAGCCTGACGACGTGCGGCGCGATGCGGATGGAACCTGGCGGATCAAAGCCGGCGCGCGTGTGCGAGTGAAGCTGACGATGCTGGTTGCAACGCGCCGCTATCACGTCGCGCTGGTTGATCCGATACCGGCGGGGCTTGAAGCATTGAACCCGGCGCTCGCGGTCACGGGCAGCGTCCCGCAAGACCCGACCGACCAGACGACTGATCGCTGGTGGTGGTGGCGTCGCCCGTGGTTCGAGCACCAGAACATGCGCGACGAGCGCGTCGAAGCGTTCGCGTCTTTGGTGTGGGAAGGCGTTCACACCTACTCGTACGTTGCTCGCGCGACAACGCCGGGAGTGTTCGTCGTGCCGCCGACGAAAGCCGAAGAGATGTACCACCCCGAGACATTCGGCCGCAGCGGCACGGATAGGGTAATCGTCGAGTGACAAAGGTAGGAAGCTACGCGCTGGTGCTCTTCGGGAATATTTCTATCAGGTCCTTGTATCGCTGAAACCTGATCTGAAAGTTATCGAAGAACCCTCGCTGACCTAAGATCGGCATTCCAGGGTCGCCGGTTTCTGTGAACGCCACCAAGAGATCGACTGACGGCAGCCCTTGCATTGATACGTTGAGTTGATGCAGATAGCCAGGTACGCTGCCTCCCACTAATCCGCTTAAGCTCAGCGGTTGGCGCTTCGTGACCACAATCTTCAGCGTCTTCGCTATAGATGAGTTGAAGACGCATAACTCAGCCCCGGAATCTATCAAAGCATAGACGTCTTGATGTTGTTTGTTGCAGGTAAGACGAACCGATATGGCGGGCAAACGAATAAGCTCGCCATCGGGTGTCTTAATCTTCACGTAGCGGAATATCACGAACAGTAGATATGAGCCCGGTCGAACCTGGGCACCTTGAAGAGGACGGTGTCCGGATAACCGTTCGCCTCGGCGTTGAGCTTAGCCTCGTACGCGTCGTTGCCACTTCCAACGATCTTGCGTTCCGGCTCCAGAATAGCCACCCACTTGTCTTCGTATCGCCCTAGTTCTTCTTCAAGTGGGTCTAAAGATTCCATGATCGTACTCGCTTCTGCTCAGTCTGAGTGACGCCTGGATGGTCCCATACCCGCAAGAGCGTTGTCAATTAAGGGGCCGCTAACTGTGAGAGACCATTCCCGAACTCGTTTCATTGCAAACAGTTTGTTGTTGATATATTTTGGCAAAAAGCATCGTACTTGGTATCCGGAGGGGAGACGAAAACGATGAAGTGGTGGCGCAGATTTCTCTTTCCCAATTCCTCGGCGCGAAGCGAAGCGGATCTAGTAAGCCTAAACTCTACGCTTGCCGCTCAATTCAATGGCTTCGTCGCGACTCATCTGGGGTGGGCGGCTGACGTTATTCCTGACAATGCGGCGATCCTGATCGAAGTGGAGGGAGATCAGGAATTCAATGAATGGTCACGCAAGCTAGTGCATGCGTCCGTTGAACCGGGGCAGTCAATATTCCCCGTACTCTTCCAGCGCCTTTCGGCCGATGGCGCGAAGATGGGAATTCACCCGGATATCCTGAAGCGACATCCCGAACAAATCACTGCCGATCTCGCCTTCTAATCTACCGGCCTTCTTAAACACGACGCACGAAGACACAAACAAACTCAGGCGCGCTTTGCGTCGGTATATTCGTGTCTTCGTGCCTTTGTGTTTAACCTTTCGCCTAGCCGTGCGTGCGTTCGAATTCCTTCATGAACGCGACCAGCGCTTCTACGCCGTCTTTCGGGAACGCATTGTATATCGAAGCGCGAATGCCTCCTACGGAACGATGGCCTTTGAGCCCATCAAGCCCGGCCTTCGTAGCTTCGCTAACGAATTGCTTTTCGAGATCTTCGCTCGGCAGCCGGAACGTCACGTTCATCAGCGAGCGGCAGTCGGCCTGCGCGTGGCCGCGATAGAAGCTGCTCCCGTCAATTACGTCGTAGAGCAGCCCTGCCTTCTCTTTGTTCCGACGTTCTGCTGCTTCCAGCCCGCCTTGCTCGATCAGCCATTTCATCACCAGACGCATAACGTAGATCGTAAAAACCGGCGGCGTGTTGTAGAGCGATTTGTTCTTCACGTGAGTGTTGTAGTCGAGCATCGTGTGCATGCCTTGCGGGCTGCGGGCGAGCATGTCGTCGCGAATGAACACAAGCGTGACTCCCGCGGGCGCGAGGTTTTTCTGCGCGCCGGCGTAGATGAGCGCGTACTTCTTCACATCGATCGGGCCGCCGAAGATGTCCGATGAAGCGTCCGCCACCAGAGGCACGCCGCCGGTTTCAGGGTCGTACTTCCACTCGACGCCGTGAATCGTCTCGTTGGTGGCGATGTGAACATACGAGGCTTCAGGGTCGAGCTTGAGTTCCTCTTGCCTGGGAACGCGCTTGAAGCCGTCCGCTTCGGTTGAAGCAGCGATGTTCACCACGCCGACCTTCTGCGCTTCTTTGATGGCCTTCTTGGACCACGAGCCGGTGCTGACGTAGTCGGCTTTGCCGCCCGCAGGCATCAGGTTCATCGGCACCATCGAGAACTGCATCGACGCGCCGCCTTGCAGAAACAGCACGTGATAGTTGTCTGGTATGCCGGCGAGTTTGCGAATATCGGTTTCGCAGCCCAGGATGATTTCATCGAACGCCTTCGAGCGATGGCTGATCTCGAGCACCGACATTCCGACGCCCGGAAGCGCGACCAGATCGCGCTGGGCTTCTTCGAGAACGGGCAACGGCAGCACGGCCGGCCCCGCTGAAAAGTTGTAGATTCTCTGTGTCATGATTCCTCCGGAATGGGGGGTTAGGGGTTGGAATCTGGGCCAGCCCCTAACCCCCAGCCCCTAAAGCTTAAGCAAGCTCAACTCAATTATGTCTTTCGAGTTCGACTTGATCGCGTCCAGCACTGCGTCTGACGGCGCCGAATCGAGGTGAATGCGAGCGATAGCGGCGACCGCACCGTCGAAGACAATGTTTTCCGTTTCCTCGACGTTGATGCCCGCCTCTTTGAGCCGGTCAAAGACGTTTGCAAGCACGCCCACGCGATCGAAATGCCGAACAACAAGCAGGTGCGTCGCCGGCGTCTTCTTCGCCAGATTGACGACGTTCGGCGCGCGGCCCGTTTCTTTGTATTCGCGGATGATTCGCACGGTCTCTTCGGCGATCGCTTGCTGAGCCTGGTCGGTTGAAGCGCCGATGTGATGAGTGCCAATCACTCCTTCGACTTTGAAAACGTCGTCTTCCAATGCCCCCACGCCGGCGGTCGGCTCGCCTGCAAAAACGTCGAGCCCCGCGCGCAGGCCTCGCTCCTTTGCCGCATGCACGAGCGCAGCCTGATCGACGACCTCCGAGCGCGAGGTGTTGATGAAATACGAGCCCGGCTTCATCGCGGTGAAGAACTTCTCGTCGATCAGGTTCTTTGTGTCGTTGTTGAGCGCAACGTGTACGCTGACGACATCGGAAGCCGGCGCAACTTCGAGCGGCGACTGCTTCATCTCGATTCCGAGTTTCTCCGCTCGTTCCGGGGTCAGCGAACGGCTCCAGGCGACAACCGGCATGCCGAACGCTCGAGCTCGCGTGATCATCTCCTGTCCGATTCGCCCGACGCCGATCAGTCCAAGCGTTCGCCCGAAGACGCCGCGCGCTTTGCTGTACTCCTTCTTATTCCAGCGGCCCTGCCTCAGATCGCTGACGTTATCAGGAATGCGGCGGTCGAGCGACAACATCAACCCGAACGCCAGCTCGGCTACCGCGATCGAGTTCTTGCCTGGACAATTCGTAACGTAAATGCCGCGCGAAGACGCCGTCTTGACGTCGATCGTGTTGTAGCCCGCTCCCGCACGCACAACAAGACTCAGGCGGCCCGCTTCCAGCATTTCGCCGGTGACTTTCGTGCTTCGCACGACGAGTATGTCGGCGCTGCTCGACTTGATCGCCGCCGCGAGCGCGTCGTCTTTCAAATCGGGGTCATACACTATCTCGACGCCTGCTTGAAGCAACTCCGCTCGGCCGCCGTCCGGGAATTTGTCTGCGATGAGTATTCTCATTGGTGATGCTCCTTGTTCCTTCCAGCCGGATCAAAATCTTAGACTCTATCGATACGCCTCACAAGACGTGTCGATAATCAGTTCTTTCAGTATCTTTGCGGCGCACCGCGCACCGAGCGAACGGTGTCGCGCGCGATCAGCAGCTCCTCATCGGTCGGAATGGTGTAAGCCGCAAGCCGCGAGTCTTCGGTGCTGATCAATCCTTCGCATCCGTCCGTGCACTTTGCGTTGCGGTCCGCGTCCAGCTCCAAACCCATAGACTGAAGTCCTTCACAAATCAGCGCGCGCACCTCGGGGGAGTTCTCGCCTATGCCGCCGGTGAACACGATCGCGTCCGCGCCGCCCATCGCCGCGAGATACGCGCCAATGTATTTGCGCGCGCGATAGCAGAAGATCTCGATCGCCAGCCGCGCGCGACGGTCGTTGTTCTCGTGAGCCTCTTCTAATAGCTCGCGCATGTCGTTTGTCAGTCCGGATATCCCGATCAATCCTGATTGCTTGTTGAGCAAGCTCTCGATCTGATGAATAGTCAGCCCTTCCTTGATCGCCAGGTAGTCAATGATCGCGGGATCGATGTCGCCCGAACGCGTGCCCATCACCAGCCCTTCAAGCGGCGTCATCCCCATCGA
>JBGQGO010000106.1:0-12856 GCA_041497455.1 Blastocatellia bacterium
ATGTTGAAATCCGGGGTGTTCGGATCCCGAACCGTCGGCACTTGAGAGAAGAAGGCATCTGCTTCGTTGTTGCGCTCATCACTCCACGAAAGGTAGAAGTTGCTTCCGTCGGCGGCGATGCCGTCATAGTCGCCGTGATAGCCGCCGGCAAATCCGATCTCTATCGGGCCAAAGAACCAGTTGTGATTCGTGACGCGGAAGTTCTTGCCGAAGCTCGCGCCCCCATCGTGCGAGATGGTCATGTAAGCATCGGTCAGGCTATCGCCCGATGCGTCGTTGCGGCGGTCCCACCACTTGACGCCCAGCGTGCCGTCCGAGGCTGCCGCTATCGAGGGGAATACCTGTGTGGTCGTCGTGCTGTCATCGTTGAGCTTGCGCGGTAGACTGAAGGTGTTGCCGCCGTCTGTCGAGCGCGTGTAGAAAATGTCGCTCCTATCCAGCGGCGATAGAGTCCACGCGTCATAGACCATATGCACCGTGCCGTTGCTATCCACAGTCACGCTCGGAAAACTGTTAGTCCTAACCCCGCCGCCACCAGTCATCGTACTCGTATTGACTACGCTTGCAACCTTGGTCTCCGCCGAGAACGTTCTGCCGCCGTCGGTTGATTTGACAATCGCGATGCCGCCGATCGAAGAGTGTCCATCGGAGAAGGCAACATAAAGATCTCCGTTTGGCGCGACCACTGGCACGGAGCCTTGCACCAGTTGAGTCGCGTCCCGCGGAGATACGGCGACAGGCGGCTTAAAGCTCTCGCCCCCGTTCGTCGAACGCGCGAAGTTGATGAAGCTCCCGGTCGTCTGTGTGAAGTCCGTCCAGCTCACATAGACGTTTCCTTTGAATGGCGAGCTTGCGCCCTTATCAACGGCAATCCATTCCTTGTCCTGCATGTCAGTGACGTTGCTTGCTGAAGTGCTGGCGTCAGCAGGAGTCGAAAAAGTAGTTCCATTATCGGTCGATTTTCCGACGCCAATGATGCCCCTGGTCCTTCCATCACCGTTAGGCACGAACGCTATCCCGGCGTAGTAGCTTTCGCCGTTCGGTCCGAAAGCCACGACGCCATCCCCGAGGTTGAATCCCCCGGGCGGGGCGGGCGTTCGCTTGTGAGTCCAGGTATTGCCACCATCCGTCGAGACGCCATAGCCATTGAACTCAAACTCATTGAAGCTGATTATGATGGTGTTCCCGTTGATCGCGATGCTGGTTTCGCTGTGAGTGTGAAAGTCTGTATCCAGCGCCGGGTTGTTGACGCGTATGTTCTCGCCGGGAACGGCTTCGGCCGACACGTCGCCTGGCAACGGGATCGCCTGACGCCGCCCAGGGTGCCGTATTCCGTTGATCAGCATTACAGCGCGCTGACCCGCAGAAGACAATCGATTGAACGTGGTTGGCTCGAGCAACCATGCTGTTTCAGTATCACCCGGCACGAACAACTGACTAGTGTTCGCTGATTGTTCGCCGACTTCTTCTTCGTCCAACTCGTCTTCGAAGCTTAATATCCGCTCACGGGTGTCGAGAGAGAGTCCAAAGGGCATAACAAACCGGCCTCTGTCGGGTGGCGCTCCACGGTTCGAGGCGGTGTGTGCGCTGCTGAACGTCGAGCTGACGAGTGCAGCAGCGCTCAAGGCTACTGTGAGCATCCTCTTCCGAGATGAATTCATTGGTGCCTCCAAATGCTCTCCGAGTTTGTGCGGTGCGAACGAGAACGGCCTGGCCGGATGGGCGAGCCTCTCGACCCTACATTAGGAAGACGGAAAAGAGGCCCGCGACTCTTCAGAATTTTTAGCCCGCGGCTGCCAACAATGCACGAACTCTATCGAAGAAGGAAAACTCAAGCAAGTCATCGGAGCTCAGGTCGATTGACGGCCTCGGACAGCGGTCCAACTCTACAGACTCCGAAGCAAACACCTCTGCCGATCTCATGACAACCAATTGGTTCTCGGCTATTGTTTCTCCGCTAGAGGAGGACTTATGCGACTCGGATTGAATTTCGGTTACTGGGGTTCCGGCCCTTCGGACAACATTGCGATAGCTCGAGAGGCAGAGCGGTTGGGCTATCACTCATTGTGGACCGCTGAAGCGTACGGCTCGGACGCGGTGACTCCGCTGGTGTGGCTTGCGGCGCACACTGAACGAATCAACGTCGGCACCGCAATCATGCAGATGCCCGCGCGCACGCCGGCGATGACCGCGATGACCGCCGCGACGATTGATCTGTTGACCGGCGGCCGCTTCATGCTAGGCATAGGCGCCTCAGGTCCACAGGTCGTCGAAGGCTGGCACGGAGTCGTCTACGGCAAGCTGCTCACTCGCACTCGCGAGTACGTCGAGATTGTTCGAACCATCTTGAAGCGCGAGCAGCCGCTCGAACATCACGGCGAGTACTACGACATACCGGTGAAGGGCGGAACGGGACTCGGTAAGCCGCTCAAGCTGATCGTGCATCCGCTGCGTTCGAACATACCGATCTACGTTGCGGCGATCGGTCCGAAGAACGTCGCGCTCGCAGCCGAAGTCGCCGATGGCTGGCTGCCGGTCTTCTTCTCACCGAAGCGAGTCAGCGTGTTTCGAAAGTCGCTCGACGAAGGCTTCGCGCGGCGCACCGATGGAAAGACGCTCGCCGATCTCGACATCGCTCCAACCGTCAGCGTTGTAGTAGGCGATGACGTAGACGCGTGCCGCATGCACGTGAAGCCGAACCTGGCGCTGTACATCGGCGGGATGGGCGCGCGGGGAAAGAACTTCTACTACGACCTTGCTTGCCGCTACGGTTACGAAGATGCGGCGAAGACCATTCAGGACTTCTACCTCGCCGGTAAAAAGAACGAAGCCATCGCCGCCGTGCCCGATGAGCTTGTCGACGAAGTTGCGCTGTGCGGCCCGCGAGAGCGAATCAAAGATCAACTCGCAGTTTGGAAAGAAGCCGGAGTGACGACGCTTATCTGCGGGGCCGGTAACATCGAGGCGATTCGCACGATGGGCGAACTTGTAGCATAATCAAGCAGTACTTCCTGGGATCATTATCAACCTTCACGGTCTCATCGACTATGACCACGTTCCTGTTCTGGAATCTCAATAAGAGTCCGCTTCAAGCGCTTGTGGCTGAGCTGGCAGAGATCCACCAGGTCGATGTCTTGATATTGGCGGAATGCGAAATCCCAGCGTCCGTGATGCAAGGGGCGCTCAATCAGAATCCGGGTTCCATGTTTCAGCTAACGGACAGCGAGTGTGAAAAGATAGTGATCTACACCAGGTTCTCAAGCGAGTACCTTCAGAAACAGTTGGACGATAGTAGGCTGACCATTCGCCGACTGAGGCTACCGGGCAGCGATGAAATACTCCTGGCGGCGCTTCACCATCCAAGCAAGCTACATTGGAACGATGCGAGCCAGAGCGCCGAGTGTTACCGCGTTTCATCAACAATTCGTGGAGTGGAAGAAAAGGTCGGACACCGCCGAACAGTCTTGGTCGGTGACTTCAATATGAATCCCTTCGAAGACGCTATCGTGGCCGCAACTGGGCTGAACGCGGTTATGGCCAGAATGGTTGCTGCACGCGAGACACGAACCGTACTGGCTCACGAGTATCCGTTCTTCTACAATCCGATGTGGGGTCATTTCGGCGACGCCATCGAGGGTCCATCTGGTACTTTCTATGATGGTCGTTCGGAGCACGTCACCTACTTCTGGAATATGTTCGACCAGGTGTTGATTCGGCCAGAATTGCTGGGTACGTTTAGAAACGAAGAGTTAAGGATATTGAGTGTCAGCGGTGAGAGGTCGCTTCTCACTACCAAAGGTTTGCCGGATGCTTCGTTGGGGTCGGACCATTTACCTCTGCTGTTCCGACTCGATTTCTAGTGAAAGGAGTTTGAAATGAGCATTTCGCCAGGAGATTTGTGGCCCGAGGATATAGCCGTAAACGAAGTCTTGGCACCGGTGACCATTCTCAAGCACCAGGCCTCGCTGCTCGGAGAACGGACGAAGAATCTTGTGGAGGGCAGTGTCACCCAAAGAAAAAGGCAGTTCAGCGACGATACCGGATTCACTTACGATTTTTATCTAGTGGCTCCCGCCCTAGACTTTTATCGTTACCGCTTGTTCTCCATTTCTCATGGTGTCGATTTCTATCCATTGAGTATCCAAGATAGCGGCGTCTTTGATCCTGACGGACGCGAGTCCAAGCTGAAGGTCAACGACGAAGATGAATTCATTCATGCACTAGCGAAAATATTCTCTTCAGAGAAGACTAAGGGAATTATTAGTTCACTCATAGCCCAAAGCCGTGCATGACAGTGTTGAAAAGAGTCTCTAGATCGGGCTGTAGATTGATGGCAGGCTACAGGATCGTTCTGATCCTGTTGGTTTCAAGCTCGCTCTCCCTCCTTCTCTCTTCAGTGTTCGCGCAGACCGGCGCTGACGTCCTGAGTCGCTTTGACAAGACCGAAGCGATGATTCCCACGCGCGATGGAGTCCGCCTTCACACGTTGATCTACGCGCCCAAAGATTCGCGCGAGCCGCTGCCGTTCATCATGCTTCGAACGCCTTACGGCATAGACGGCAGAGCCGCCGGTGCGTTCAACAACTACTTCAAAGACCTTGTCGCCGAAGGCTACATATTTGTTTTCCAGGACATTCGCGGACGTTTCAAATCTGAAGGCCAGTTCGTTATGCAGCGCGCGCTTCGCGAGAAAGGCGATCAGAAAGCAATCGACGAGAGCACCGACGCTTACGACACGATCGAGTGGCTGCTCAAGAACGTACCGAACAACAACGGCCGCGTCGGGATGCTCGGCGTTTCTTATGACGGCTGGCTGACGGTTATGGCGATGCTCGGCCCGCATCCGGCGTTGAAGGCTGTCTCGCCTCAAGCCTCGCCGGCCGATATGTATCTCGGCGATGACTTTCATCACAACGGTGCGTTCCGATTGAGCTACGGGTTCGAGTACGCGGCGATGATGGAGACTTCAAAGGTCAGCGACCAGTTCACGTTCGATCTCTACGACACCTACGAGTGGTACTTGAAACTCGGCCCGCTTTCGAAAGTCAACGAGAAATACCTTAACGGAAAGATTCCGAGCTGGAACGATTTCGTCGAGCATCCCAACTACGATCAGTTCTGGCAGCGTCAGGCGTTCCCGCGTCAAACCGGCGAAGTGAAAGTCCCGACTCTCAACGTCGCCGGATGGTGGGACCAGGAAGACTTCTACGGGCCGCTTCGAATCTACAAGACTCTCGAGAAGAACGATCCGCGCCATTTGAATTATCTTGTCGCCGGTCCGTGGAACCACGGTGGCTGGGGCGGCGGTGAAGGCAAGAAACTCGGCCGCGTTGATTTCGAGAGCGCGACCGGCCAGTACTTTCGCGAAAAGATTCAGGCGCCGTTCTTCGCGCACTACTTGAAAGACAAGGGCAAGCTCGAGCAACCCGAGGCGTTGACGTTCGAGACGGGTTCGAATGCGTGGATGTCTTACGATCAGTGGCCGCCGCGGCAGGCTAAGGAGCGCAACCTCTACTTTCACCGCGGCGGAAAGCTCAGCTTTGAAGCGCCGACGGCCGAGGGCGAGCGCGAATTCGATAGCTACGTTTCGGATCCTGCTCATCCGGTTCCTTACAGGCCTCGTCCGATAGAGCCCACTTATTTTCCCGGCGGCTCGGGCTGGTATACGTGGCTGTTGGAGGACCAGCGCTTCGCTCACATGCGGCCCGATGTGTTGAGCTGGGAGACCGAGCCGCTCGCTGAAGACGTCGTCGTCAGCGGCGACATCACGGCTCATCTATTCGCTTCGACTTCCGGCTCGGACAGCGATTGGATCGCGAAGCTGATCGATGTCTATCCCGAGCAATACGCCAAGGACCCGAAGATGGGCGGCTATCAGTTGATGATCGCCAATGACGTGATGCGAGGGCGGTTCCGAAAGAGCTTCGAGAAACCGGAAGCGATCACGCCGGGTCAGGTGAACGAGTATGTGATCGACTTGCACGGCAACGCTCACCGATTCCTGAAGGGCCACAAGATAATGGTCCAGGTGCAGAGCACCTGGTTTCCGGTGATCGACCGCAACCCGCAGAAGTTTGTCGAGAATATCTTCAAGGCGAAGGAGTCGGACTACCAACCCGCCACGCAGCGCGTGTTTCGATCGAAGCGCTTCGCCTCGCACGTGGCAATTCCGATCTTGGCGCCCTAACCAACAAGGAACAACCGCGGCAACCAGCTTTTACCTGAGGCTACTCAAGCGAAGGGGTGTGCGCGAATGCACTCGGCTTGGTGGAGAGTGCCCCGCCGATTTGACAAGCATTCACTGAGGTATATAATCGCGCCAATCTTGAAGCTGGCTCTAATTGATGGACACTAAAACGGGCAAGGAGGGAACTAATGGTCACTCGAATCTTGGGTTTTGTCTACGGGGTGATATGTTACTTTGTTTTCTTCGGCAGTTTTCTTTACGCCATCGGGTTCGTTGGAGGAGGGAACCTCTATGGCGCGGGGAAGCCGCTGATCGTGCCGCGGTCGATTGATCTTACGCAGACGGGACACGGCGAGTCGCTGGCGCTGAGGTTGATCATCGACGGGTTGTTACTCAGCCTGTTCGCCGTTCAGCACAGCGTGATGGCCAGGGCGTGGTTCAAACGGGGTTGGACCAAAGTGGTCGCTCCGCTGCTCGAGCGGAGCACCTTCGTGCTGCTTGCGAGCTTGATTCTGCTGCTGATGTTTTGGGAGTGGCGTCCAATCGGAACGGCGCGCGTTGCCTGGGACGTGCAGAACTCAACCGGCCGGCTCGTGCTGGAAGGCCTTTTCTGGTTGGGCTGGTTGATCGTTCTTATCTCGACCTTCCTGATAAATCACTTCGACCTGTTCGGTTTGAACCAGGCCTACCACTACCTGAAAGGAACCGAGTGTCCGCCGCCCGAGTTCAGGACGCCGGCCTTCTACAGAGGCGTTCGCCATCCGATCTACCTCGGGTTCATCATCGCCTTCTGGAGCACGCCGCGAATGTCGATTGGCCATTTGTTCTTCGCCGGAATGACTACGGCTTACATGATCCTGGCGATTCAGTTTGAAGAGCGTGACCTCATTCGCGCGCACGGCGAGAAGTATGAGGACTATCGCAAGCACGTATCGATGCTGACGCCGGTGAAGTTTTGGAAGGGCTGAGCGAAGCGTCGCACGTGCACCCGGCACACTCAAAGCGCGAGCGCGCGTTTGATCTCGTCCTTGTTCGCGCTTGTGCGAATCGGGCGGTTCGCAAATTGTCCTTTGATCTCGGTGCGTACTCCGCCTTCCTCAATCGCGAAATGGTCAGTGTGATAGCCGATCGTATAGCTTGGATCTTTTAGTAAGTTCCCTGTAAGCACCGCGATCATGTTATCCGATTCATCGATGATGCCTGACGTAACCAGCCGCTTGATGCCGGCGAGCGTCGCCGCAGACGCGGGCTCGCAGCCAATTCCGTCTCGCCCGATGATTGCTTTCGCGTCAGCGATCTCTTGTTCCGTGACTCGCTCGACGATTCCGTCAGTGCACTTGAGAGCTCGAAGAGCCTTCTTCCACGAAACGGGATTGCCGATTCGAATCGCGGTCGCGAGCGTCGCCGGGTGCGCAACCGGACGCAGAGCAGACTTGTCGCTGGAAGTGAACAGGTCGTAGAACGGCGCGGCGCCTTCTGCTTGAATAACCGCCAGTCGTGGCATCCGATCGATGAATCCGAGCTTCTTCATCTCGTGAAGCGCTTTGCCGAACGCCGACGTGTTGCCGAGGTTCCCTCCGGGCAGAACGATCCAGTCGGGAGCTTGCCAACCGCACTGCTCCATCATCTCGATGATGATCGTCTTCTGTCCTTCGAGTCGAAACGGGTTGATTGAATTCAAAAGGTACAGATCGGTCTCGTCGGCCAACTCTCGGACGAGGCGCATGGCGTCGTCGAAGTTGCCTTCGATCTCGACGACCTTCGCGCCATATTCGAGCGACTGCGAGAGCTTGCCGTAAGCGATCTGATCGGCGGGTATGAAAACGAACGCGCGCATTCCGGCTCGCGCCGCGTAAGCCGCCATGGACGCAGACGTGTTGCCGGTCGATGCGCAGGCGACCGCTTGCGCGCCGAGCGCGACCGCCTGCGTGACGCCAGTAGTCATGCCGTTGTCTTTGAATGAGCCGGTGGGGTTCAGACCCTGATGCTTGAACCGAAGCTCATCGAGCCCGGCGTACTCGGCCGAGCGAGGCGCTTCGTAGATAGGCGTGTTGCCTTCAGCGAGCGTGACCACTTTCGAAAGGTCGTTGACGAACGGTAGCAGTTCACGAAATCGCCATACGCCGCTGCGGTCCGGTGCGGTAAGAGCAGCACGGCGCGCTTGGAAAATCGCCTTCAGTTCGGCGAGAGTGTTAGCGACTTTGAAGTCGTACTGCACATCGAGCAATCCGCCACACCGGCGGCAGGTGTATATGCGTTCGCCGATGGCGTAGCGCTCTTCGCAGTTGGCTTCGATGCAACGAAGGAAGGCCTTTGTCTCGTCTGCTGTCATTGCGGTAGGTTAGTTGACCTTTGACCCCAAAGCAACGACGTTCCAGTGATGATAGGTGAATGAATGGCACTCGGGTTTGATCGGGAGTGTCTGAATGTGATCGAGGGGCGCGCACGGAGGCGCGCCCGCACAGACTGAGCATCACGCTTCTTGAGGGGCGTGCTCTTGCCAGAGCTTTTCCCATCCCTCGCCCGGTTCCACCAGCTTCAAGCCGACGCTCCGCTGACCTTCATCTGGCAACACCCACTCGACCAGCGCAGCGGCCTCGAAGTCATATGACGGGACGGACACCTTGAGCAGTGCGCCCGGTTCAATCTCGCGAGCGGTTTGCAACCTGAGGCCGGACGGACTGATTTCTATGACGTCCATCTCGTCCGAGAAAGCATCAAGATGAGAAGTGTTCCCCTCCACGCGCGCCTTCAACGAAACCTTCACGCGGGCTTCGGCGCGGCGGTCCTCATCCTGGCCCTTGACTTCGGTGGCCTCCGCCACCAGATCGTCATAACACGGAGCGCACACTTGCCGGTAGCCAAGGTGCGCAACGGCAGCCACCTCCGGGAGATTAGCGATGTTGAGTATCTGATTTGTGTGTTCGTTGCATCGGTCACAGAAGGCTGACATACGGAAAAAGCTCCTTTGGTTCGGAGAGAGACAAAGGGCACAGGAGAGATGTTCTGTTCCAGATTCATGAAGCCGACCCGATCAGATGGCGCCAAGTATATGCAGATTTGCTTTTTGACTCAACAGAATTCTGCGCCTTGCGCTCAATCGCACCGCGGCTAATCGAGCTCAATCGCAATCGCTGCGCGTTCTCGCTTCATGAGCTTGCTGTAAAGACTTCCAACCTTCTTCATCCAGCCATACTTCTTATCGAGAAGCCTGTGCGCGTGCGCGGCCCCGGCGGCGTCGAGAATGCGCGCGCGTGCTTCAACCCACTCGCCCTTAGGTTCGCCGCGCATGTCGCACGGCATCACTCGCACCCGAGGGTTGTTGCGGATGCGTTTCACCTTGCCTGCGTTCGCGAGCGAGTAGATGTACAACACACCCGCGTCTTCGGCGAACCACACGGGCGTTGCGGCCGCAGCGCCGTTCTTGCGGTAGGTCTCCAGGTTTAGATATTTCTGGCCGGCGAACTGGCTTATCTTTTCGTTGCTCATTTATTCTTCGATGCCGCGGCTGGCTCGCCTGCCAGCCGCTTGCCGCTCTCGCGATCGAAGACCGAGTTCCGCAAGAACTGCTCGGTGCTCCAGGGAGGCGCGCCGCCGCCAAGGTGTTTGTGAAACCATTCGAGGTGAGCCGTGTAGTACAACGCCATCTCGTACCAGCTCGGCCAGTGACCGGCGTTCGAATAGATGATCAGCTTCGACGGCACGTTCATCTTCTGAAGCGCGGTGAAGAATTGAAGCGATTGCGTGTACGGGATGCGATAGTCGCGCTCGCCGCTGATGACCAGCGCGGGCGTTTTGAAATTCTTCACCGAGTTTGAAGGCGACCACTTCTCGTAAAGCTGAGAGTTCCAAGGCTGACCCTTGTGGTCCCACTCGGGAAACCAAAGTTCTTCGGTTCCGCCAAAGAATGAGCGCGTATCATAGAGGCCCATCATCGACGCGATAGCTTTGAAGCGGCCGGTGTGCCCCTCGAACCACATCATCATGTATCCGCCGTACGACCAGCCCATCGCTCCCATTCGGTTGCGATCGACGTAGGGCAGCTTCTCGACCGCGTCGGTGACCTTCATAAGGTCTTCGTAGACCTTTCCCGCCCAATCGCCCGATATCGCGGCGGTGAAGTCCTGCCCGTAGCCGGTCGAGCCGTGCGGATTCGAGAACGCGACGACATAGCCCGCGCCCGGGTAGACTTGCCAGTCGCCTCGGAACGCATCGGACCACTGCGACTGCGGCCCGCCGTGAACGTTGAGTATCAACGGATACTTCTTGTTCGGATCAAAGCCGTGAGGTTTGACGATAAACACCTGGACCTTCGCGCCACCCGCGCCGTCGACCCACAAGGGTTCAGCAGACCGGATGTCCACTTCGCTCGCGATGGCGTCGTTGATGTGAGAGAGTCGCGTTGGAGCCGCCGCTTTTCCGTTGCCGACTTCGGTGCCGAAGATCTCGACCGGTTCGCCGACTGAGCTTCGCGTGTAGAGCAACCGCTTGCCCGCGAGCTCCCAACCAAGGATCGTTTTGTCCGCAAGCACCTGGGTTATCGCTTTCGACGCGAGGTCAACACGATAGAGCGGCGTCTGACCTTCGACCGGCGCGGCAAAGTAAATCGACTTCGAATCGTCGGACCACTGGAATTCATCTACCCAGTTGCGGAATGATTCGGTCAGCACCGTTGAGGCGCCGCTCGCTTGATCATAAATCGCGAGCCGAAACAGATCAGACTCGTAGCCGGGCTGCTTCTGCATGCGATAGGCGATGTACTTGCCATCGGGCGAATACTTCGGGCTGCCGTCGTAAGCGCGATTGGAAGCCGTGATGTTGCGAGGCTGAGCTGTCGGGTCGGCGAGCGAGATCAGCCACAGATCGTTGTTAGTCGACGAAGCCGGCTCCTTGTCGTGGTTCGACACGAAAACAAACTCTTTTCCATTAGGCGAGAAGGCGTACTGCAAAGGTCCGCCAAGTTGGAACCCGGGCGAATCAAAATCGCCGGGTGTGATGTCCTTCGCTTCACCTGTTGAAGCGCTGGCCAGGAAGATGTGCGTTCGAGTCCCGTCTTTCCACTGGGTCCAATGGCGATAGAGAAGGGAATCGGCAGAGTGGGCCTTGAGCGGCCCCTTCGACCATGTGTCGGCGATCTTCTGGTTGCAAGCGTCGTCGCCGCCGCATTCGGGATACACATCCGAAGAAAACGCGATCCACTTGCCATCGGGAGACCAGAGCGGATCAGAGACCCCCATCGAGATGTTGGTGAGCTTCTTCGCTTCGCCTCCGCCGGCCGGCATCAGGTAAAGCTGAGGGCTGCCATCCTTCGAGCTGATGTAAGAGATCCATTTGCCATCAGGCGAGAACGCCGGCGAGCTTTCTCCCTTCTCGCCGCTCGTGAGTTGGCGCGGGTTGCCGCCATCGATGTTCATCAGCCAGATGTGGGTGGCGCGTTTCGCGCGCGGCAGGTCGGAAGTCGTCACCGCGTAGATCACCGAGCGCCCGTCGGGTGAGACGTGAACGTCAGAAATCGATTTGACCCGGGAAAAATCTTCGATGGTGAACGCGCGCTTCTGAGCGTGCGCGGAGAATGGAACCAGCAGCGGGATGATGACGAGCAGAAGATGTTTTTTCATTTGGTGACCTCTCGATCGAACGCAAAGGCGCGAAGCCGCGCAGGCGCAAAGCTCGTCGTTGACATGGCGCATAAAGCGTCTTTCAAGCACTCAGGCCTGTGAGTTCAGCGCTCATTTCCCATAGCCGTCGCCCAGCTTCTTCATTATGAGACGCTTCGGATGATTTCTGTTGCCGGCGCCTCGCGAAGTACTTTCCGGTGACGCCTTCCACCTTAGAGGAACTCGCAAGATAGATCGACGTGCGAGCACCGCGCTCGGGGCCTATCGTCACCAGTTTGATCAAAGCTTGCAGAAACTTCGGCAGCCCGCGATACAGGTTAGTTCCGACTCCGCCGGGATGCAAACAGTTTGCGGTGACGCCCGTTCCTTCCAGCCGTCGCGCGAGTTCGTAGGTGAACAACACGTTCGCGAGTTTGGAATTCGCGTAGGCGCCAAACGCGCTGTAGTCTCGTCCGGTCGGCCACGCATTGATGTCAAGCTTGCCGTACCTGTGAGCCGTCGAGGCGACGTTCACGATTCGCGAAGGCGCGCTCTTCTTCAGCACGTCCAGCAGCAAGTTGGTGAGAAGGAAATAGCCGAGGTGGTTGATCGCGAAGGTGCTCTCCAGTCCGTCTTCAGTCATCGAGCGCTCTCGCAAGACAACTCCCGCGTTGTTGACCAGCACGTCGAGCCGGGCATGCCGCTGGTTGAAGGCTTTTGCGAATTGCCGAATGGAATTCCGCGACGAGAAGTCACAGATCATCAATTCGACTCTGTCATTTCCGCTTTTCTGTTTGATCTCACGCTGGGCCGCTTCGCCGCGCTCACGGTCGCGGCACACCATCACAAGGGTCGCTCCGAGCTTCGCAAGACCGAGCGCGGTTTCCTTACCGATGCCTGTGTTCGCGCCGGTAACAATGCAGACTTTGCCGGTCATATTAGGCCTCTGGATCTGCCACAACGTGTTTGTAGTTCGGCCTTCAGGCGGAAGTTTGTATTCACTCGATTGTAGATCAACAGCGGCGATACAAACTTCCGCCTGAAGGCCGAACTACGAACCTCTCAGCGCCTG
>JBGQGO010000107.1:0-12853 GCA_041497455.1 Blastocatellia bacterium
AAAGCCTGGTTTCGGCCGCAGAAGAATCCGGCGCGGGATTGATCTACTCGGATTTCCGGGATGATGTTGGCAGTCAGACGACTGACCATCCGTTGATCGATTATCAACTCGGTAGCATCCGCGATAGCTTCGACTTTGGAGCGATGATTCTGATTTCGAAACGCTCGGCCGACTTTGCAATCCGCAATCACGGGCGAGTGGATGAACGGTTGCGATGGACGGGCCTCTATGAGCTGAGACTGAAGCTGTCGACTGATTCGACACTGCTGCGAATTCCGGAACCCCTCTACACGCGCGTTCCAGCGGACCGTCGAGCGAGTGGTGAGCGCCAGTTTGACTATGTCGATCCGCGTCAGCGTGAGTATCAACTCGAGATGGAGCAAGTCGCCAGCGAGCATCTGAAACGGATCGGGGCTTATCTGGCGCCCGAGTTCCGAACTCCCCCCGAAAGCGACCAAGACTTCCCAGTTCGAGCCAGCATAGTGATCCCGGTTCGTAATCGCGAGCGCACTATCAAAGACGCTGTGAATAGCGCGCTTTCGCAGCGAGCAGAATTCGAGTTCAACGTGATCGTCGTTGACAATCACTCGACTGATCGCACGACCGAGATCCTTCAAGAAACCGCCTCACAAGACAGCCGATTGATTCATCTCAAACCCACGCGAAACGACCTCGGAATAGGCGGCTGCTGGAACGAAGCGATCTACTCTTCGCATTGCGGAGAGTGCGCGGTGCAGTTGGACTCTGACGATCTTTACTCAGACGAACACACGCTCGAGACGATCGTCGCGAAGTTCGATGAAGGTCCGTACGCGATGGTCATCGGGTCGTATAAGATCGTCAACTTTGAGCTTCAAGAGATACCGCCCGGGTTGATCGACCATCGCGAGTGGACTCGCGAGAACGGCCGCAACAACGCGTTGAGGATCAACGGGCTCGGCGCGCCGCGAGCGTTTTACGTTCCGGTGCTTCGGCAGATCGGGTTCCCGAACGCGAGCTACGGCGAAGACTACGCCGTGGCCTTGCGGATCAGCCGCGACTACGAGATCGGACGAATCTATGAGCCGATCTACTACGCGCGGCGTTGGGAAGGGAACTCTGATGCGGCGCTTCCGCTGACGACCGCGAACCGCTATGACGCTTACAAAGACCATCTGCGAACAATCGAGATACTTGCTAGAACGAGGATGAACCAGAGATGAACTGGGAGGAGAAGATAGTCAGCGAGCGAGAGTTGCGTGCGTATGAAGAGGACGAGACCGATCAGAGCCTCGAAGCTCGCGTCGCATCGCTGATTGACCACCAATGCGACACTTGGCCGCTGCTTCGCGCTGGCTGCGATGCGTTCGCGCAGATCGAAACGAAGCGCGTTCGAGTCGAGGAGTCCGAAGTCGTCATTCAATGCAACGCTCGGCGGATTCGCAGCACCGCCGCCTCGGTAGACAAAGCATCGGTCGAGAACCGCCGCTGCTTTCTTTGTCCAGAAAACCTTCCGCGGGAAGAGAAGGGAATCGCATACGGCGACGATCTGGTTATCCTGTGTAATCCGTTTCCGGTGTTGGATCGGCATCTTTCAATCGTTCATCGCGAACACGTGCCTCAACAGATCGAGGGCAACGTCGATGTACTGCTATCGCTCGCGCACGATCTTGGGTCGAGCTACTTCGTGTTGTACAACGGGCCGGAGTGCGGCGCGTCGGCGCCCGACCATCTGCACTTTCAAGCTTGCTCGCGCGAACTCCTGCCTATCGAAGACGGTCTCTACGAAGACGAGCCGGTGATGGTTGAGGACTGCAACTACTGTGAAGAAACCGCGCGGAACAGCTTCGAGCTCTTCACGCTTGGCGGGTGTGGCCGAAGCGTCGTCGTTTTTCGCGGGGGCAATCGCGACGAAGTCGCGCGCTGGGTGTATGAAGTTATCAGGGAGCTGGCGTTGCAGACTGACAGGACGGAGCCTCTGATCAACATCATCTGCACATACGATCCGAAACGATGGACGGCGTATCTGTTTCCCCGAGGAAAGCACCGGCCAGCGAGCTTTTATGCCGAAGGAGAACAGCGGCTGGCCGTCAGCCCGGGCGCGATCGACATGGCCGGGGTGGTGGTCGTTCCCGAGCGCGAGCACTTCGACAAAATCGACGGCGAAAGCGTGTCGGCGATATTCTCGGAAGTGAGCATGAACAACGATATCGTGAACGACCTGGTTGACGGGATCTGCTCATTGCTCGAGCCGGAGGAGGCGGGCTGGTGAATATCGACCAAGAGCCGGCACTCCGAATCGGCCTCATTGCGGGCGCGCGCGAAGTCAGGTTTGCGCTCGCAGGCCGCTTCGTGACCGGCGATGGTGAACCGGCGAGCGAAGGCGATCACACGGCTTCGGCGGAGAACGGCGCTGTGATGCTTGACGGTGTTACTGGTTCGCCGGCGATCACGCTCTCTCCCGCCGACTTTGATTCGTGCCGTTTCACGGTGCACGGAGTCAAGATCGGGATCGACTTTCACTGGGAGCGCGAAGAGTCGCAGCAGTTTCAGGGCGCGTTGAAACTTGTAGCGGACGGCGATGCGTTAACGCTTATCAACGAGCTTCCGCTCGAGTCGTATCTCATCAGCGTGATCTCGTCCGAAATGAGCGCGTCGTGTCCGGCTGAACTTCTGCGAGCGCACGCTGTAGTGTCAAGAAGCTGGCTCCTGGCGCAGTTGAAGCGAGCAGCGAGCAATTCAACACAGCCGAGCGTGCGGACCGAAGGCTCGAAGGATGAGCTGATCCGTTGGTACGGCCGCGAGAATCATCTCGGCTTCGACGTGTGCGCCGACGATCACTGCCAGAGATACCAAGGCATCGGAAAGGCGTTCTCTCAGGCTGCGTTTGATGCAGTCCGCGACACGCGAGGCAGAGTTCTTATCTACGACGATGAGATATGTGACGCGCGCTATTCGAAAAGCTGCGGCGGAATGACCGAAGTGTATCGCGCGGCGTGGGAAGACAAGGATGTACCGTATCTTACTTCGGTGTATGACGTGCCGGGCAGCGAGCCTTCCGGATACCGGATGCCTCTTTCGACGGAAGCCAACGCCGAAGCGTGGATAACGTCATCGCCGCCTGCATACTGCGGCGTGGTTACCCCGGAGCTTCTCGCTCGCATTGTGCCGGCCTTCGATCAAGAGACGCCGGACTTCTATCGCTGGCGCGTTGACTACTCGCAAGAGGAACTGAGTGAAATCCTACGCTCGCGGCTCGGAGTGGAATTCGGCCGGGTCCGCGCATTGGAGCCTCTCGAGCGCGGCGAGTCAGGGCGGATCATCAGACTCAGGATCGCCGGTGATAAACGAACCCTCGTCATCGGCAAGGAACTCGAGATTCGGCGGGCTTTGTCGCGCTCGCATCTGTACAGCTCGGCGTTTGTAGTTCGAGCGGCGAAAGGGCATCTTTCGGATTATCCTGCGCGATTCACCCTGATCGGCGCGGGATGGGGTCACGGCGTTGGCCTGTGCCAGCTCGGAGCGGCGGTGATGGCTGATCGGGGACACAGTCACGGAGAGATACTGTCGCACTATTTCAAAGGCGCGAAGATTGTAGATCTCTACTAAGGCTCAACGAGCAGTGATGCGGCGGTGGAACGCGCCGACGCCTTAACGCGCCATGAGACCCCCTGGTGCGCGTCCGTGGGAAAGGCTGATCCCACAACCGAACAGGAAGCGAATCAAAAATTTGAATCATCGATCAGTATAGACCTCTGTTCCCTGGGCGCTCGGCCGGATCGCAGACAGCCAAGCCTTCGCGTGATTGGAACTTAACGGGCAAGCGCGCTTGCAATCAATTCGCAATCCGAATCCGCAATCCGCAATTCTTCTCTGGCACGCCGCTTGGCTAGTGAATCGGCGTAACAACGCTCTAAGAATCCGCCTCTTCGACGGGCGTTACGAAGGGTGTTAGGTGTCAGGCTCTGGGCACACGGCCGAACACCTAACACCCGTTATTATTTGATGTAGAAATCGCCATCCCCGTTTTTGTATCCGACATCGCCGGTGAGAAAACAGTCACCGATGAAAGATGCGGCGGTCCTGGCAGCAACCCCGTGATACTCGGTGAATAGAGCCGGATCGGACTTGTGAACGGCAATATGGCCGGGCTGTCCTGGCGGAAGAACGTTGCCGCTTTCATCAATGATCTCAATTGAGCGGCCAGGTATAGGCCGGCCAACAGAACCTGGCGGCGTCGCGAACCATCGAGGGCATCGTCCAAATATCCAGCCGGTTTCCGCTCTGGCGTAAGCTTCGCCGGGCCTCACGTTCTGAACGCCGGCCTCGTCCTCGGCCGCGCCCGCAACAACCGAGCAGCCGTACCACCACGCGGGATAGAGCACTCCGAGCACCACGCTGGGCGAGGACCAATCACCAGCCGTCCAGAGCACCGAGTCGGCTTCAACATTGTTGAACATCTCGAATGCAGTGAGTTGACCGATGACGGAGCGATGGCTGTGAACCACGCCAGTGATCTCGCCTTGCGACTCGACATAGAAGATGAAGGCCGCCGAATTCGCATCAGTCTCCATGGCAACAAGGTCTGATGAAGCCCGATCGACCTCGCTCCAGAAGTCTCTGATCTCAGAACTCGTGACGGCCGGCCTAAGATCGCGAACGACAAAACGCGATTCCAGATTAGGCAGGTTCCGGGCAAGTGCTTCAAACATGCCGTAGTTTGACTCGTCAATTACAAGGGCCTTTGCGCTGCTGTCTGCAAGAGCATGCTCAAGCAACGCAGCATCGGCGATCATCGAAAGCGGAATAACCACGGCCCCGGTCTTGAGCGCGCCGAGGTGCGCGATAGCCAGAGCGGCCGACGGTGGCAGCAGGACGGCTACTGAGTCTCCCTGACTGACGCCCGCTTCGGAAAGTGCGTTCGCGAACTTATCCGAAAGGAAATCTAGGCCGCCGAATGTGTAGGCATTGATTCCGCCCTCTTTGACGTCGCTGAGAGCGATTCGCGTGACGGCGTCGGCGTGTCTCCGGCAGATCGAGTTTGCGATGTTGAAGCGTTGAGGGATCAGCCAGCGAAACTCTCGGCAGGCCTGCTCGTAGCTGTCGAATCGTTCAAGGTGTGGAGTGGGATCCAATCTATTTTCCATTTTCTATTTTCTATTTGTGATTTGTCATTTATGGCGGCGCGTAATGTCAAATCGCAAATAGAAAATAAAAACTAGAAAATAAAAAATAGAAAATGGACCCCCCGTCTTCAGTCGGCCGCTTCGCTTGCTGCTCTAGCCGGTTCGCTCGCGCGGTCGATGACCAAACTCGCAATGCGCTCGCGATGATAAGTTGCATCGCCGAACATCAGCTCCGAGGCTTTGGCCCGCTTGTAGTAGAAGTGAACGTTTTCGTCCCAGGTGAAGCCGACTCCGCCATGCACCTGAACTGCGAGATTGCCGACTTCGCGATATCCATCGCTCGCATAGGCCTTCGCCATAGAAACGGCCAGGGGAGCCTGTTCCGGGTCGTTGCCCATCACCCACGCCGCGTAGTAAACCGCCGACCGCGCGCTCTCGGTCATCAGCAGCATGTTGGCGCAGTGGTGCTGGACGGCTTGAAACTGGCCTATCGGTTTGCCGAATTGTTTGCGGGTCTTGGCGTACTCGACCGACGCTTCAAGCAGCCACTGCATTCCGCCCACCATCTCTGCCGACAGCGCCAGGGTCGCAACGTCGAGCGCGTGCTCGAGCGCCGCGCGAGCCTTCGCAGAATCAGCCATCACATCTTCGGTGTTGACCATAACATCGTTGAACTTGACGGCTGAGAGCGAGCGAGTGGCGTCGAGGCCGGGCATTGGTTTGATAGTGACGCCAGGCGCCTTTGCATCTACGAACGCGAGCACGAGGCCCGGGCCCGCGCGGACCACCGTGACTATGCAATCGGCTGCTGAGGCATCGCTCACGAACAGCTTCTCGCCAGTGAGCTTGTAGCCGCCCTCAACTGGAGTCGCGGCCATCGTAACGGCGTCGGGATTCCAATTGGCGCTCTCTTCCAGCAGCGCGACCGTTGCTTTTGATTGGCCGTCGCAGATCGCTTGCAGCCGTGTCGCGCGATATTCCGGCGAACACGCTTTCTCTATTAGCGAACCGGCCAGCGCGACGGTCGAAAGAAACGCGCCGGGCAAAAGCGCGCGGCCCATCTCTTCGAACGCGACTGCCATCTCGACCTTGCCCAACCCGAGTCCGCCGTCTTCTTCGGAGAAGATCAGACCAGTCCAGCCCTGCTCGACTAGCAATTTCCACACAGCGTCTGAGTAGGGCTCGTTCTTTTCGATCATCTCGCGCACAAGGGTTGGCGGGCACTCCTGGGCGAAGAGCTCGCGCGCCGAGCGTTGAAAAAGTTTCTGAGTTTCGTTTAGTTCGAATTCCATTTCGTCTCCTGATGTTCTTGGCTTGCTTTGCGAACCTTTGCGTCTTTGCGCGAACCTGTTTCACGCAAAGGCGCAAAGGGTCAATAGCTCTTCGGAAGGCCCAGCACAAAGTGGCCGATTATGTTGCGCTGTATCTCGGACGTTCCGGCTTCAATCGTGTTGCCGCGAGACCGAAGATAAGCGTGAGCCCACTGCCCGTGGTCGATCGCGTAGTCGCTCTCTTTCGTCAACTGACCCCAGGGTCCGAGCATCTCCATAGCCACTTGCTGCATGCGCTGGTTCATCTCGCTCCAGAATATTTTTTGAATCGAGCCCTCTGGTCCGGGCACGCCGGTCTTGGCCATCCGGGTTGTTGTGCGCAGTTGATTGAGCCGGAAGATTTCGATCTCGGTGCAGATCTGCGCCAGCCTCTGGCGAATGATCGGGTCTTCGCTTGCAGGACGGCCGTTGCGAGAAATCTTACGGGACAGCTCGATCAAGCGTTCGATCTGGCGCTTGAAGGTGATTTGAAGACTGGCGCCCAGCGTCCCGCGCTCGAACATCAGCGTTGCTATGGCGATCGCCCAGCCGCCGTTGATCGTGCCGACTACGTTTTCAACCGGGACCGACACGTTCTGAAAAGAGACCTCGTTGAATTCCGAATCGCCGGTCATTTGCTTCAGCGGCCTGATGGTGATTCCCGGGCTGTGCATGTCGATGAGCAGGTAGGTCAATCCTTTGTGCTTCGGAACATCAGGGTCCGTGCGCACGACAGCAAAGCACCAATCGGCGAAATGTCCCATGCTTGTCCAAGTCTTCTGGCCGTTGACGATGAAGTGATCGCCTTCGAGAACGGCTTCCGACCTGAGCGCGGCGAGATCGGAACCGGCGTTTGGCTCAGAGTAACCCTGACACCACATCTCATCGGCGGCGAGGATTTTTGCCAGGAAGCGTTTCTTCTGGTCTTCGGTTCCGTAGGCGATCAGCGTCGGGCCCAACAGCAAGACCCCAAGCACATTGATAAGGGGAGGGGCAGCGGCGCGGGCCATCTCTTCGGTGAAGATGGTCTGTTCGATCAACGATGCGCCTCGGCCGCCGTACTCTTTGGGCCAGTGGATGCCGACCCATCCGGCTTCGTACATCTTCTTCTGCCAGGCGCGCAGAAACTCAAAGCGCTGCCTCGAGTCTTCATCGTGAAAGCCGGACGGGTCCCAGCTTTCAGGGATGTTGGAATGGAGCCATGCTCGGAACTCTTCGCGAAAATGCTGCTCGGCTGGCGTGGGATTAAGATCCATGATTTGTCCTCACTGAGAGTTTTGAGAAGCATTCAGGCGCGGCCCGAATGCGGTCGCACATTATATCGCGTCCATCGCGATGTACCAAACGACGGGACGAGAGCCCAGAACTAAGATGAGTCGCCGCGGCGATCGCGCTTTTTGAAGGCCGCAAAATATTGTGATAGATTCTGGAATCTGGGAGCGCAGATTTGGACTGCGGCGGCGTCTGTGCGTTGCCGCCGCTTTCTGGGGATTGCTGAGAAGACGCCAAAAAGCGGCGGCAACGCACAGACGCGGCCGCAGTCCAAATGCGCTCCCAGGAGCCTGAAAGGAAGATAAACTATGCTCAAATGTACAACAGCGCTCTTGCTGCTTTCGCTCTCATTCATCGGTTGCAGCCGATCGTCTCAGTCCAATCAGAACGCTTCAGCGCCCAAGCCCGTGGAATCGCCGGCCCAGGCGAAGGATGCTGATGGGAGTACGCCTCTTCTCAGCGCGGTCAACAGCGGCGACACCGCCGAAGTGCGCCGTTTGGTCGAAGCTGGAGCTGACGTGAATGCCGCTAGTAATTCAGGGGTCACACCGCTGATGAACGCCGCGGGAATGGGAAACAAGGAAGCCGTCGAGTTGCTGATACAGAAAGGCGCGAACGTAAACCATCGGACGGCGGGGAACTACACGCCTCTGATGCAAGCCGCGCTGGTCGGGAAGACTGAGATCGTAAAGATTCTTCTCGATGCAGGCGCAGACCCGACGGTGAAAGACACCGGCGGCCGAACTGCGATTACTTATGCGGAAGATCAGAAACACGATGACATTGTTCAGTTGATCAAACAGAAAATGCCATCGCAGGGCGCGGGTAAGAAGAGGTGAGTGACCGGCTCACCCCACGGGCCTGGATCATTAATCTTGAAAGCCCGCACGCGGAGTTTTATATTGACTTGCGTGCTGCTACCCCGGCGGCCGCCCCGAAAGTCGAATCGACTTTCAACACTCACTCTTTTCATTAGCTCCCTCACGATAGATCGACGCTCCGGAGCACCATGAGACGAACCGTCACTTCAATCATCGCGCTACTATTGCTCACCGCGGCGGTGCCCGCTCAGAAGAAAGCCGGGTCGCCGACCAACACGGTTATCAGCTTCTATCGAGGGCTCAAAGAGAAGCGCTATGTTGAGGGCTTTCGGCATTCTGTTTATCGCAACGCCGTTGAAGGGCTGACGCCCGCCGAACTCCAGGATCTCGAGCCGGACTTCGCGCGCACGTTCGCGGCAATCCCGGACAAGATCGAGCCGAGCAGTGAGCAGATAAGCGGCCAGACCGCGACGGTCTCTTTGAAATTTGGAGGCGCGGAAGAGCCTCAGCAGGTTGCGCTCGTCCGGGTTGGCAGCGAGTGGCTGGTCGGCGATAAGGAGACGCTCTCGCTTGTGAATTCGCAAGGCCGCGCTTTTTTCTTCAACGCTCGGATGCTGGTCAATGAGGGCGAAGCGTACGAGATGCTACAGCGGATCATTGGCGCCGAGATAATCTACTCGCGGAAGTTCGAGGGGAAGAACACCTCGCTTCAGGAATTGATACGACTCGGCGGAGTGCCCAAGGACATCGAAGACGGAGAAGCGAGCGGCTACCGGTTTACATTGATCGTGAGCGCCGACGCGAAGACCTTCTTTGCCACGGCGTCGCCGGCGGCTTACGGCAAGACGGGCAAGGTTTCGTTCTACGGAGACATCAACGGAATGCGCGGCGAAGACTTGAAGGGCCAACCCGCTACCGCGCGATCTCCCATTTATCAACCAAAATGATGTGACCTCTACGACTCCTCTCGTCCCGATTATCTCTCGTCAACTCCCAAGACTCACGTTGATGCGGCCCCGGCTCGACTCGGTTGTCCCTTCCACAGCCAAGTACCAGGTTCCGGGGTCGACCTTTACTGTCTCATCCAAGTCGCTCCGCCGACCCCATGAAGCCGTATACGAATGCGTCGTGCTTTTCCCCTTTTCGTAATCAGCCTTGTCCTCAGTGCTGAGCAGCAGCAGATTTACAGGAGCCGTCGCGATGAGCTGGATATTCAGCGTTGCCGGACGCGCAACCCTAAATCGGAATAATTCATATTGACTCGGCGTGATTTCGAAACGCCGGACTGTCTCTTCTTTCATAGCGTTGCTCCAGGTGGTGCCGGTAACGGCTTCTCGTGAACCCCTACAGGCTCAATCTGAACAGCATCAAACTCCAAGCTGCCCGCTTTGCGAAGTCTTGGAATGAGACTCTGCATGACAGGTGCGATGAATGGGACAACCAGGATAAGAACCCCTTTCCAGTGAGTATCCAAGAACTCAAGTCCTCTGGCAACAGGTGTGATCAGTCGCTCGCCTAAGACGGACTGTTGCTGCACAACGATCAGAACATGAGCGACCACGACACTGATGGCCGCGGCGCTAACATAGACTAGAACCAGAATCAGGCCGATCGCACGAAGCCTTAATGACCGTACTGATTGGAAGAGCCTTCGCCCCGGAGTCAACATCAATGCGAGGCTAGCCTGCTTAGGCTGCGGGGTCAAGGCGCGGAACGTAGTTCGTTTGCACCACAGGCTGACTCGCGGCATCAGTACTAATGACAGGGAGTTGTCTCTTCGGCCGGTTAACGCTCCGGCCGAATCGATTGTTTGACGGATGCGTGCGAGTTGGCGAGTCTCTCCAGCGGTGCGCGAACCAATGCTGCAAACGACGCATCAAAGGCGCTCCTGAGATCTCGATCGTCGCCGGACGTCAGATCCGCGATGTACGCGTCGAGGTACGTCTCAAGCTCTGCAAGCAGTAGCCACGGGTCCACTAGCCACCCGCCCAGAATAGAGTTCTTGGCGAGACAGCGGTTGGCGAAGCGCGCCGCGTCGACGAGAAGTTCACTGGCAAGAATGGACGAGTGGAAGAGACCGCAGCGCGCCCACTTGTAGATTGATTGCGCGTCAAGGATCTCGGTATCTGGTCCTATGGCGCCCCTTTGCCGAAGGAATCCACGGAAGCGATCGAACTGAGCTGTCCTCATCCTGTGTCCGTCTAACTATTTAATTAGCTGGACAATTGTCGCGCCGGCGCCGCCTTGGTTGGGAGGCGCGGGGTTGAAGCGATCCACGTGAGCGTGACCGGTCAGAAGCTCGGCGATTGCTCTTCGCAGAGCGCCCTTGCCGTGGCCGTGAACTATGCGCACCGTCTCTGCGCCTGCCATAAACGCTTCGTCCAGGAACTTGTCGACGCGGTCGGTGGCTTGATCGACCGTTGAGCCGATCACCTTGATCTCGGGCGTGAAATTCGAGTCGACGCTTACGTCCGCGCTGACGCCGCGAGGCAGAGCAGCAGCGTGCTTTGACGCCGGGGCCGCGGCGGCCTTGAGCAGTTGAAGCTCATCACGCTTCGCGCGAAAGCGCAGCGAGCCTACGAGCACGGTGTACTCGTCGCCGTTGATTGACTCAACGGTGCCTTCTTGATCCAGCGTCTTTATCTTTACCCGGTCCCGTTCGTGTATGTCCTTAATGTCTAATTCAAATTCAATCCCGGTCGTCGGCTGGACTTCGGCGCTGAGCGCAACCGAAGCCGCGGGGGCCGCCGGAACTGGCGCGGTCTCAACGTGTTTACGAAGTCGCACGGCAGCCCAGCGGCGAAGCTCGGCAGTACGAGCGTCTGCTTCCTTCTTCAAGCGGGCGGCGGTGACGCGATCGCTGACGGTCCTGAGCAAGCGGTCGCTTTCGGCGCTGAAGTCGCGGATCACTTGCGCAAGCTGGTTCTCGAATGATCTCTGCCGTTCAGCCTCGCGCTGCACGAAATCGATATCGAGACGCGCGTACTTGTCGGCTGTCGCCTGCCGCTCGTCTTCAAGCGCCGCCCGCAAAGCCTCTTGCTCATCGACAAGCTTCTTGAGCTGTTTCAGGTAGTCGCTCGCTTGAGTGTGGGCTGGGTCCAGCAACGTGGTCGCCTGCGCGATAATCTCATCCGGAAGATTCATTCGACGCGCAATATCGAGCCCGGCGGACGCGCCAGCTACCCCGACGATCAAACGAAAAGTTGGTCTTAACGTGACTTCGTCGAATTCGACGGACGCGTTGAGCACGCCTTCGGCTTGGGACGCCCAGGTCTTCAGCGGGTTGTAATGCGTCGTGGCGACGGTGGTGGCGCCCGCGCGGCGAAAGAAGTCCACGATTGCAACGCCGAGCGCCGCACCCTCGTCGGGGTCGGTTCCCGTTCCAACTTCGTCGAGCAGGATCAGCGCGGGTGGTGACACGCGCTCAGCCATCTCGGCGATGTTGCGCATGTGAGCGGTGAAGGTCGATAGGTTCGCGGCGATCGATTGTTGATCGCCGATGTCGGCCAGCACCTGAGCGAAGATCGGCAGCGCTGCGCGAGTGGCAGGAACGTGCAACCCGCTCTGCGCCATGAGCGCGATGAGACCAACGGTCTTGACCACGACGGTCTTGCCGCCGGCGTTTGGCCCGCTGATCACTATCGTCTGGTGGCCTTCGTCCATCTCGAGCGAGATCGGAACGGCGCGTCCGCCCGCCCGCTTCAGCGAGTGCTCGAGCAGCGGATGACGCGCGTCTTCGAGCAGCAGCGCTCGGCCCTCCATCATCGTAGGCCGCACACACTTGAATTCAGCAGAGAGTCTCGCCTTTGCGTGTGTGAAGTCGATCTCGGCGAGTGCGTCAGCGACGGCCGCTATGCCGCTGAGGTTCACTCTGAACGCCTCGGTTATTTCGAGAAGGATGCGAGCGATCTCGATCTGTTCTTCTTCGCGCAGCCGGACCATCTCGTTGTTCTGATCGATGATCGTAAGCGGCTCGACGAAGGTCGTCTGGCCGCTCGACGAAAGTCCGTGCATGACGCCGGGCACTTGCCCGCGCGAGTCGGTGCGCACCGGGATCACGAAGCGTCCATTCCGAACGGTGACGATGTCTTCCTGAATCGCCGAGGGCGCGCGTTCGTGCATTAGCGATTCGAGATTGCGATAGATTCGCGAGCGGCGCTCGTTGATCTCGCGGCGTATGCGGCGCAGCACGGGGCTGGCGCTATCGTCGATTTCGCCCGTCGGCAGAATCTTTCCGCGTATCGAAGCGAGCATTCGCCGAAGATCGGGGACGCGCGCGGCGATCGCCGATAGTTGAGGGTATCGGTTCTTGAGCTCGACATCGCTGAACTGTGCGCGCACATCC
>JBGQGO010000108.1:0-12786 GCA_041497455.1 Blastocatellia bacterium
AAATGACCTGCGGCGAGTTGATCCACGTGTAACCCGCTTCGATGCGCTCAGCGGCTCGCGTCGCACGATTCAAATCGTTCGTCCAGATCGATGACCCGAGACCAAAGATCGAATTGTTAGCCTTCTCGATCGCTTCGTCGAAACTCTTCACTCGGAAGATCGGCAACGCCGGCCCGAAGACTTCCTCCGTCGCTACTCGCGCGTCTTCCGGCACGTCGGCGAGAAGCGTCGGCGCGTAAAAGTAGCCGCGATCGTAGTCGCCGCCTCGCAAACGGTCGCCGCCCGCGAGCACTCGCGCTCCGCGATCGACCGCGTCCTGAACCTGAGCTTCGACCTCATCGCGTTGGTTTGCCGAATGAAGCGGCCCAATCATCGTGCCTTCAGTCATTCCGTTTCCTACGCGCAGCTTCCTGGCCCGCGCGACGAGCTTCTCGGTGAAGTCATCGGCGATCGAGTCGAACAGGTAGAGCCGCTTGATCGCAAGACACGCCTGACCGCAGTTGAAGAAGCGCCCGGTCGCCGCCGCCTTCACAGCTTCATCGATGTCGGCGTCGTCGCAAACGATCATCGGATCAGAACCGCCAAGTTCCAGCGTCACGCGCTTGATTCCCTGCGCGGCTGACGCCATCACGCGGCGGCCAACTTCAGTCGAGCCGGTGAAGCCGATCTTGCGAACCTTCGGATTTGTGACTATCTCTTCGCCGACCACCGAGCCTTGCCCCGTGACAACGTTGAGCGCGCCTTTGGGCAAGCCTGCTTCGAGGAACAATCCCACGACTCGCAAGTCGGTCAGCGGAGTGGTCTCGGCGGGCTTGATCACCATCGTGTTTCCGGCAAGCAACGCCGGACCAATCTTGTTTCCCATGAGCGACACCGGAAAATTCCACGGCACGATAGCGCCAACAACCCCGAGAGGACGTTTGATGATCAAGCCGTACTTGTTCTCGTCTATTTGCGGGATGTAGCCGCCGCGAATGTTTTTGCCGAGCCCGGCGTAGTACTCAATCGTATGAGCGTAGCGGCGAATCTCAAGAATAGCTTCACGCAGCGGCTTGCCCTGCTCTTTCGTGAGCAAAGTCGCGAGTTCCTTCTCGTGAAGCTGAATCAAACCAACGACCCGGCGCAATACATCCGCGCGCTTCGCCTGAGTCCATTCGCTCCAAACGGCAAACGCTTGGTGGGCTGCATCGATTGCTTCGCGCGCGTCTTCGGCTGTCGCACGCGGAGCCGTATCGACCGGTTCGCCGGTGGCTGGATTGAGAACTTCGATTGAGTTTCCGCTGCGGGAGCCTACCCACTCGCCGCCGATTAGCATTTGTGCCATGCCCTATCCTGTGTCTAGTGATTTGAAAGGGTTGAGGGTCAAGTCAGCCCTGGCCCAACTCAGAACCCTTCAGGAAAGAACCGGCAAAGCCAGCGCAGCCTTTTGCACACTCTGCCGAGCTTGCGGCGCGTAACCCTCGGGTAAGTCGCCGTTGTCTTCTCGAAGGTATTGCAAGTAGTGCGGCTTCAGCCCAGCAATCAGTTCTTTCCGAGACTTCACCTTGATCGGTTTGCCGGTGTAGATCTTGCCCAGGCGACCCATCATTTTCTCGGACATCGCGCTCGAGAACATCAACAAGGGCCACTTGAAGTTCGGGCCGTTCAGCTTTCTTAGCTTGTACATCCACAGCGCGATCGCACCGACCCGCCACGCCGTCGGAGCCCACCAACTGTACTGACCCGGCCGAAGGTTCATCTTCCAACACTTCATCATCAACTGCCACTGAAGCGGCGAGAGCTGTTGAGTCTCGGTCACACCCGTCTTCATTTCCATCCGCGTATCATGCAACGGCGTGAAGATCGACGGGATGAAGAATGCGAACAAGCCGCGGCGCTCCACTTCGTAGATCAGATCGAGCGTGGCCTTCGTGTCTTCGTCGGTCTCGTCGGGATTACCAATGATCAAGGTCATCGCCGGGAACCAGTTGTTTGCGTTCAGGACGGTCAAGCCTTGAATCACCACGCTCGGCCACTCGTCGATGGAGAACGGAACGCCCTTGCTCGGCATGATCATCTTCGCCATTCGGAGCGAAGCGGTCTCCAAGCCGATCAGCGGCACCAGAGCTTTCTTCTGCGGATGCGAGCTGAGATAAGGCAGGTGAATCGGACTCTTCGGCAGCAAGACGTCCGACAGCTTCTTGATCAGAAGCGGATCGACGACGGCCGGCGCCATCGTGCAGTGGCTGAGCACGTGCTGCTCGACGCCCGGCGTGTCCACGATATCAGAGTAGAGTGAAAGAAGCGCTTCGCGATTCGGAAAGTAGAACGGAATGCCGGTGTGGACTTGACCCCAGATGAACATGTCTTCGGTAGCCAGCGAGATCTGCTTGTTGCCTTCGCGCACGTTGGAGCGAACGGCTTTCATGATTTGTTCCTTCGGAAGATCGATCTGAGGGTTCAAGTCCGGCAGGCAGAACTGGCAGCGGCGGCCGCAGCCGGTGGTCATCTCGACGACGCCGAAGGTGGTTCGCTTGTCTGGAAAGAGAATGCTGTTCCGGTCTGTCGGGTGTTTGACTTCGATCTCGCGCGGCAGGTCTTCGCCGGCAATGGCTTTGCGAAACAGATCGAGAGTATCGAGAGACTCGCTGCGCCCTTCAACAATGCAGTCGATTCCGAGCTCTTCGTAGAGGTCGGTCTGAATGATCTGCCAACCACCCGAGCCGCCTACGATAACTTTGAAGGTGTTTCGATGCGGGTTGGTCTTGATCTTTTCGAACATCAACCGCGAGTAGTGAGAGTTGATGGGCATCTTCGACGTGCCGAAGATCGAAGTGTACACGCCGGCGGCAAACGTCACACCCAGCGGGTTGTGAGTCGAGACAGCAACCACGCGAGTCTTTGGCCCTACGAACTTATGAAGATCATCGGGATAGCAAGCGACGATGTCATCAGGCGAATACTCACGCAGGAGAGATGCCTCAAGCACGCGGCTGCCCGCGGGCATGTAGCGAGCCGAGCTGTCGTCGTTGTACTCGACGTCGCGCCAGTTGGGATACTTGCGATTCAGCACGCCTTCCATCCATATCGGCATGGAAGCCATGCCCATCTGAATGAAATAGCCGGCGTGGTCGATCGTCTCGGTGAGCGGTGCGGTGAGCACTATCAGCTTGCCGCCGTCCTTCGCAGCTTCCGCCGGAGCCTGGTGCAGATCGCCGTTCGACTTAGCCTTCTCTGGCTTATTACCGTTCGTGTGCACTTGTGTAACGCTCATCGTTTACTTGTCTTTCCTTTTTTTTCCCCGGCACCACACCAAACGATGGTCCGGTTGAATATGAAGAGCAGCGCTGTGGCTGCTTGCAGAGCGGGCCTTATTCTATACGAAGGCGGCTTTCCTTTGCTACTCCAAATTGCATGTGAGCGGCGGCTGCTTCACACGCCCAGGCCGGCGTGCTATACGTAAGAGACAAAATCGGAGAAAACTATGAAAGCCATTCGAGTTCACGAGTTCGGCGGACCTGAGGTGATGCAGCTTGAAGACGTGCCCGATCTCACCGCAGGTCAAGTAGTCGTGCGAGTCCGTGCCATCGGCGTCAATCCGGTTGATACCTACATAAGAGCGGGACTGCACGCTGTGAAGCCTCCCTTGCCATACACGCCGGGAACCGACGCGGCCGGCGTCGTTGAATCGATCGGCGAAGGCGTCACCAGCGTGGCGCCAGGCGAGAGCGTTTATGTCGCAGGAACGATCAGCGGGTCCTACGCCGGGCAAGCTCTGTGCAGCGAATCGCAGGTACACCGCTTACCACCTCACTTAACATTCGAGCAGGGGGCGGCCGTCGGTATTCCGTATGCGACGGCTTATCGAGCGCTCTTTCATCGCGCCGGGGCTCGAGCCGGCGAGGTTGCGCTTATACACGGTGCGACCGGCGGAGTCGGCACCGCTGCGGTTCAGCTAGCTCGAGCGGCGGGCATGACTGTCATCGCAACAGGAGGAACCGATAAGGGGCGAAGCAATGTCGCGGAGCAAGGCGCGCATCACGTTCTTGATCACCACGCGCCGGATTATCTGGATCAGATCATGTCGTTGACCGGCGGGAAGGGTGTCAATGTGATTCTGGAGATGCTCGCGAACGTGAACCTTGCAAAAGACCTCGGCGTTCTGGCGAGGTACGGGCGCGTGGTCGTGATCGGGAGCCGCGGCAAGATCGAGATCGATCCGCGGGCTGCGATGACGCGCGATTTGAGCATATTGGGAATGACTCTCTTCAACACGTCGGATGAAGATCGGGCGAGCATTCACGCGGCTCTTGTTGCAGGACTGGAGAACGGAACGCTGAGACCGGTTGTGGGAAAAGAGATGCCGCTCGCTGATGCGGCACGCGCTCACGAATTGGTATTGGAGCCGGGCGCGTTTGGGAAGATAGTGTTGATACCTTGACGAGAAACGACGGGGAGACGGGGCGAGGGGGCGACGGACTTCGGAGTCGCCCCCTCGCCTTGTCGCCCCCTCGCGTTTATTCAACCCAATCCGCGATGAAAACGTTCGTGTCGCCCTGGACCTTGTCGTTGCGGTTCGAGGCGAACACCAACTTCTTACCGTCGGGGCTTAACATCGGGAAGCCGTCAAACGTCGGGTTAAAGGTGATGCGTTCAAGGCCAGTCCCATCAATGTTGATCGCGTAGAGATCAAAGTCCCGGCCCTTCGGATCGGCCATGTTCGAAGCGAAGATCACTCGCTTGCCGTCAGGGAAGAAATAGGGCGCGAAATTAGCTTTGCCATTGTTTGTAATCTGGCGCTTGTTGCTGCCGTCGGCTTTCATCACCCAAATCTCAAGCGTGCTGGGGCGAATCAAATTCTCCTTCAGCAGCGCCTTATAGTCGGCGATTTCTTTCTCGGTCTTCGGGTGATGAGCGCGAAAGACGATCCATTGACTATCGTATGACCAGAACGGGCCGCCGTCGTAGCCGATCTCGCTAGTCAGCCGCTTCACGTTCTTGCCATCCAGATCCATCGTGTAGATGTCCAGGTCGCCGTCGCGCATCGAGGTAAACGTGATCTTCTTCCCGTTTGGAGAGATCACCGCTTCCGCATCGTAGCCAGGCGTCTTCGTGATCTGCTTAACGTCAGTTCCGTCGGGGGTCGCGCTGAACAAATCGTAGCCGGGATAGATCGCCCACACGTAGCCCTTCGAAAAGTCGGGCTTCGGCGGACAGTCGGGGTTGGCCAGATGCGTCGATGAATAGATAATCCGCTTGCCGTTTTGGAAGAAGTACGAGCAGGTCGTACGGCCCTTACCAGTCGAGACCATTCGCACATCCGAACCGTCGATGTTCATCGTGTAGATCTGATCGCAAGCGCGGCCGCCGCGCGTCGATTGAAAGATAAGCTTCTTTCCATCGGCTGAGAAATAGGCTTCGGCGTTCTCTCCGCCGAAGCTGAGTTGGCGGATGTTGCGCAGGTGCTTCTCTTCCGGCAGCCGAAGCGGATCATCTGTGGCAGCCGGCGGCGCGAAACCGAACGACGAAAACGCAGCAGCGGCCAGTATCAAGGCGATTAGAGCGAGTCTCATTCATTCCTCCTGGGCAGTAGGCAGAACGCACAACGCAGAAGGCAGTTGCGCTGCCTTCTGCGTTCTGCCTACTGCCTTGTCTTTTCAACCGCGACGAGCTGGGCCGCGAGCTTGATAGCTTGCACCATGCTTCCGTGATCGGCAACGCCGCGGCCTGCGATATCAAACGCGGTGCCGTGGTCGACCGAGGTCCGAATGATTGGCAGCCCTAGTGTCACGTTGACCGCATCGCCGAATGCCAGGCACTTGACTGCAATTAGTCCCTGATCGTGATAGCACGCGGCGACGGCGTCGAACTCGCCTCGCCACGCGCGCAAAAAGAGAGTATCCGCCGGGAACGGACCTGTCACGTCGATGTTGTGTTTAGTTCGGCACTCTTCTATAGCCGGCGTGATCTCGCGAGCTTCTTCGGATCCGAACAATCCGTGCTCACCTGCGTGAGGGTTCAGTCCCGCCACGGCGATGCGGGGCCGGCCGACGCCGAACCTGCGCAGCTCTCGGTCGGCGAGCACAATCGCGTTTGCTACTCGCTCTCTCGTGATTGATTTGATTGCGTCCGCGAGGCTGGTGTGGATCGTCAACAGAAAGACCTTTAGATCGCCGGCGAAAAAGCACATAAGCGATTCTTTCGCCCCGCAAAGCGAGGTGATCATTTCGGTGTGGCCGGGAAAAGGCGAACCGGCGAGCTTGAGTGATTCTTTGTTGACTGGCGCGGTCGTCATCGCGTCCAGCGTGCCAGCGAGGCAGAGTCTCACGCAAGCCTCGATTGCCGCGATAGCGGCGCGTCCGGAGGCTGCTGACAAAGCTCCCCACTGCACGTTCTCGTTCAGGTTGTCAGTGTCGAGAATGAGCGGTTGGTCGGAGTTGCCCAGACCAGGATGCCCTTCGATATAGGTTGGGAAATCGGCGTTAAGAGCGAGCGCGCGCGCTTGCCTGTGGATCTCGGAGGCGGCGCCGATGATAACCGGTGAGCAGGTTGCGCGCACGTCATCGTCAGCGACGGCCTTGAGGACTATTTCAGGGCCGATGCCAGCCGGGTCTCCTAGGGTGATTCCAACTCGCGGTTTGTCGGGACTGCCAGGTGCTCGCGTCACAAGATCCATTGTGGCAAGGAGAGGATAGAGCGGGTAACTCCAGCCGCCAGGGCTACTCTTCTGGCGCTTCCTCGATATGGTCCTCGCTTGCGCCGTTACCTTCTTCGGCATCTTCGGTCTTGTACATGTACTTGATGTTATGTTTCAGCACGAGCAAGTTGGGTCCTTCGGTTCGATGCAGCTTGATGCAGCCTCGGTCATACCACTCGATGCTTCCTCTGAGCTCTTCGCCATCCTGTAGCACGATTACCATTTGGGTCCTGTTGTCCATCTGCTTCTTGTAATAGAAGCTCTCGGCGTGAGTCTGTTCGGGTGGCACGCGCTTGCGATTCGGGTCGTTCGTGTTGCGGCGATGCTGAGAATCGCGGTCCGATCGCTCCCGTACTTCCGCAAGGGTCGGTCTTATCAATTTCCTATTCACCACACGTCCTCCAAGAAATATGAATTGAAGTTTCTAAACGGTTTTCGAGCAACTCATGCGCTCCTGGCTGTTTCGATCGGGTGCGACCTCCAGAGCCGAACGCGGTTGTTCAAGTTAGCGTCGACGCTGATTCCCCGGTAGTTTTCCAGCTAGAAATGTCGCGGGCGATTGTCAACCGTTCAGAATGGGTTCATAGTAGCCAAACAAAAAATAAAACGCAAGCGGAGTGGAAGGAAGGAAAGGAAAAAAGAAAGGTCCATAATAGATGAGGTGGCCTCATTCTACTATCTCTTTAATGCCCTCAAGTCTGACAGATTTGCCTTTGGGCCGCCCTGTAATCTCAACGGTTGATTCAAACATGGGCTTCACTATGTCAGCCATCATGCCTTCTGGAACAATCACCCGATGAAATCGGCCTTTTCTATCCTCAAGCTGGATGGTGCGAGTCATTCCAGTACGCGAGTCCGCAAAATTCAGTCGACCTATTATTCTAACGGGTTCTTTGGTTTTCTCCGGGACAGATGCGGCTGACACCGCTAATCGGTTAATGTTGAAGTCGGATTGTGGCTTTGCTAGCGTTACACTTTTCGAGTTTCCGTCTCTGACGGCACTGAAAACCACCTTCTTTATGGCATCGCCGTCAGGAGCTATTCTGCCAGCGAGCGCTACGAAGTTGCTGTAGTAAGCGTCCTCTTTGATCTGCTCCTTCAGAGCCTCTACATCTGATCTGTCGTAGAGTTCAAAGCATGTTAATAAATCATCGATCACGTCAACGGACAAACCTAAACTTGGAAAATGCAGTTGCTCTGGAGTACCAATCTTGAAAGTTACTGCAAAGCAGGCCGCTTTCGGAACACTAACAAATACATCTATTGCCTGTCGCGTGGCTCTATCAAGTTTATCCTTGTATGGGAATCCCTGCTTCCGCTGGGCTGTGCGGTGTATCAGTCTGTCGGCATCCCTGAGACGACCAAAAAACTGTTCGTCTTCAACCATCCCTGTGCCCACTGCCCTTCCAAAGAGAGATACTTGAAATTCGTCAGGCTCAAGAGTGATTCCGCGCAACTCGAGGTGTCTTTGGAAATAGACCTGCTCAAGCAGGTCTCTCATCTCTTCAGCGATTTCCTCCGGGGGATCCCCGGCAAGACCCCCAGCGATAAGGCGCTCGGCTTCTCGTAGCTGTCCACAGTTCAAAGCCATCGATGCAGCACTACGATACAACACCGAGCGCGTTGGCTCAGCAGCGCTCTTCGCCACCCGATTGGCGGCGTCGCGTTCATATTGCAGCGCTTTGCAGTAGAACTCCTTTGCGCGATCATGATCGCCAGTATGCAGAGCCACAAAAGCCGTATCCGCGAACTCCATTGCTTGTCTGTGAAGTTCAAGTACGCTTTTCATTTCTTTGTCACCTGCGATTCTGGCTTGCTGAACTCAACAATAACCACGTAGGCTGGCAATAGTCCATCGGATCGTTTGGTCTGATCTAACTTTTGCGATGCGCGGGCTTTGACTCTCTTTGGTCCGCTATACACTCCCGAGACTTCCAAACGCGCCTTTCGTTGAAATGGAAACTTACTTCTATAACCAAGCCAGTAGTCAATTCCCGTTCCGTTGCACGCGGTTTCAATAACAGTGAATCTGGTCAGCTTACGAATCAGAAGTACGGCAATAGCACAGGCGCCGTGTTCCGTCGCTACCTTGATGTTCCAACCTAACTTTTCGAGATCGGTCGGCCTGTCCCAGTACACTTCAAATATTTCAGTAAACTCGCCCTTTACATTTAGCTCGACGCCATTTAGATGTCCGTGCCGGTCTAGACATACAGAAAGGGCCTGCGTTATGAAAGCTCCGATCACGGGATTGACAGCATCTATGCCCTTAATGAGATCGTTTGTCGAAAGCTTCCGTCGGCGCATAGGACTCATCCGTATCACCGTATACTTCGAAGATCGGCGTCCGATTATCCCTGAACCAAACTTCTTGTGCAACTGCGCTTCATTGGGACGACCAAAAGCATCCTCTCCAGGATTGGACTTATCTTAATCTCGGACGCGCTGACCCTTTCCCTGTATTTAGCTAGTTGGTGTAGAATACCTCTGTCCGGCGCAAAGCGCTGGCGCAGCGGAGGGAAAAACTATTAGCAATATCGACGGGAATCTACAGGGACTCAAACCTAATCAAATCCACCGCCTCGAAAAGCTTTACAAGAGGCGGATCCCACCACGCCAGATCGTCACCCAGGAGTTTGCGCGCCAATTGTCGGAAGCGTCGCACGAGATTCATCGTCAGGTGGGCGTGCTCGTCAATCGCCACGGCTACGTCGAGCACGTGATCGTCGGCAACGCTCGCAGCATTGTGCTGCCGGATCTCAAGCGCGTGCGAATGGGCGCCGACCGCTTTCGCGGGTTGCGCTGTCTTCACACCCATCTGGCGGGCGAAGGGCTGACCCAAGACGACTTGACCGATCTCGCGCTGCTCAGGCTCGACCTGATGGCTGCGATCGATGTGCGCAGCGACGGGATGCCCGGGCTGGTTCGCGCGGCGCACTTGTTGCCGGCCAACGCGCACACTTCGGCGAGGGCTTCTCTTGAAATCGACGATGAGCTGTCCACCGAGGAGCCGCCCGCGATCTGGGGCTTTCTCGATCCTCAGGCGCCGAGTCAGCTCGACGTAGATTTCATCGAACTAATCGAGTCGCTCGAGGAAGAACTTGCTCGGGCACGTCACGTTCGCAACCCGCGTGATCACCGCGACCGGGCGATTCTTGTCGGCGTGACAACCGGGAGCGCCGCTTCCGCGCAAGAGTCTATCGATGAGCTTCGCGAGCTTGCGCGCTCGGCAGGAGTCGTCGTGCTCGACTCGATTATTCAGCGCCGTCAGAAGCTCGATCCTCGATCGCTGGTTGGCCGAGGTAAGCTGGACGAGCTGATCATCCGCAGCCTTCAGCTTGGCGCCGACGTAATCATCTTCGATCAAAACCTTACCCCGGCGCAGGTGCGCGCGATTAACGAAGCAACCGATCTGAAAATAATCGATCGCACTCAGCTCATCCTCGACATATTCGCGCAGCGCGCGCAGAGCCGCGAAGGAAAGATCCAGGTCGAGCTTGCCCAGTTGAAGTATATGCTGCCGCGCCTCACCGGTTCGGGGATTGAGATGTCACGGTTGATGGGCGGAATCGGCGGGCGAGGACCAGGCGAGACCAAGCTCGAAGTTGACCGCAGGCGCGTGCGCGACCGTATACATCTACTCGAAAAACAGATCGAGCAAATCCGCACGAGCCGCCGCGTTCAGCGGACACGGCGAATGCGGCGCGACTTGCCCATCATCTCGATCGTCGGTTATACGAATGCGGGAAAGTCGACGTTGCTGAACGCGCTAACGGCGTCGACGGTCACGGCGGAAGACCGGATGTTTGCAACCCTCGACCCGACGAGCCGCCGCTTGAGGCTGCCACGCGATCAAGAGGTCATAATCAACGACACGGTCGGGTTCATCCGCGACCTTCCGCCGGATTTGATAACGGCGTTTCGCGCGACGCTCGAGGAGATGGAAGGATCGAACGTTTTGATTCACCTCGTGGACGCTTCGAGCGCGCAGATCGAGGACCACATCGCAGCGGTCCACAAGATTCTCGACGAGCTGAATCTGTCAGGAATCCCGCGCTTGCTCGTCTTCAACAAGTCCGATCTGTTGAGCGCGGAAGGAATCGAGAACATGAAACGGGGCTTTGACGCGATCTTCATCTCGGCGTTGGATCGACATTCCCTGCTGCCGATGATTGAGCGCGTCAGCGAAATGCTTGAAGAGACCGGCAACCCCCAAGCGTTATCAGTCAAGCGCGACGAGGAGTTAGTCACTCCAGTACGCGCAATAAGCTAAGATTCGAAGAAACGAGGGAGACCCCATGAGCAATTACGAACCTGGAGCCACCACCGAACAACGAGATCAGTTTCGTCAGGAGTTTACTCAGCAGCAGAATCAGATACAGCAACAGAAGCACTCGCGTTCGAGGTGGGTGATCGGAACCTTGGTTGGCGTGCTCTTACTGTTTCTGATCGTCGGCGGAGGAGCTTGCGGCACTTACAACTCGCTCTACGGACAACGCGAGGTGGTCAAGCAACAGTGGTCGAACGTCGACGTCAATCTTCAGCGCCGTGCCGACTTGATTCCCAATTTGGTGAACACCGTGAAGGGCTATACCAAGCACGAGGAACAGGTCTTTAGCGAAATTGCTCAAGCGCGATCCCGGCTGATCAATCCGCAAGCAACGCCTGAAGAAAAGATCGCTGCGAACACTCAGATGGACAGCGCGCTCAGCCGGCTGCTGGTTATTTCGGAGGCCTATCCCGACCTGAAAGCAAGTGAGCAGTACAGAAACCTCATGACTCAACTCGAGGGAACGGAGAATCGAATCGGCGTCGCGCGGCGCGACTACAACGAGAAGGTGGCCCAGTACAACATCGCGCGTGGACACTTCCCGGGAGTCATATTCGCGAACATGTTTGGCTTCCAGCGCGAGGAAGAGTTCAGAGCCGATCCCGCTAAGCGCGAGGTTCCTGAAGTGAAGTTTTGAGTGACTGAACCGGCCTCGTCGTGTTATCGTAAGCCAGTTCGACAACGTTAGACTTCCTGGGTAGGGCTCTTAGCCTTGAAATCATGAGTCGAGCTATCAGGAGCTAAGTATGAGCAACGATGAAATGACCACCCAGCCTACGATCGAAACCCTTCTAGCGCGCTTGGACGAGTGGGGCGCGCGGTTCACAAACGAACTGTCCGGGATCAGAGCAGGCCAGGAAGAGTTGCGCAAGGGCCAGGAAGAACTCAGAGCTGATCTCAATGCCGGGCTTCACCGCGTCGAACGCAAGATCCAAATTCTCAACGACGACCACCTCACGACCAACGCGGACGTACGCGGTTTGGAAGTGCGGCTGGAGAAAATCGAATCCGCGTCTCTGGTTAAGGGTTGAGTCACACTCGCGGCAACGCGGCCGAGCCATAATCGAGACAACCTACATCGATCACGCTTTATTGATCTCAGGAGCGTTATGCCGGTGCGCGTCGAGAAGAATGGACCAGTCACAACCGTGGTTCTAGACCGGCCCGAAGTCCGCAACGCCGTCGATCGGGAAACCGCGCAAGCGCTCGCGGACGCGTTCAGGGAGTTTGATGAGGACCCCGAGGCGTACGTGGGGGTTCTCTTCGGCGACAACGGAACCTTTTGCGCCGGCGCCGACCTCAAGTCCATCGCCGCGGGAAATCACAATCGCACCGAGCCAACGGGCGATGGTCCGATGGGGCCCTCGCGGATGCTCTTAAGCAAGCCGGTCATTGCGGCGGTCTCCGGCTATGCTGTGGCTGGCGGGCTCGAGCTAGCTCTCTGGTGCGATCTACGAGTGATGGAAGAGGACGCTGTTGTAGGGGTGTTTTGCCGCCGATGGGGAATACCATTGATCGATGGCGGAACGGTGCGATTGCCCAGATTGATCGGGCTCAGCCGGGCGCTCGATCTGATTCTGACGGGCCGTCCGGTTGGTTCTACAGAAGCGCTAAACATCGGGCTTGTTCATCGAGTCGTGCCGAAGGGAACATCTCGATGGGCCGCTGAAGAGCTGGCTCGCGAGCTGGCTCAGTTCCCTCAGGTCTGCATGCGAGGCGACAGGATGTCAGCATACGAACAATTCGACCTGAGCTTTCAAGCAGCGATGGCGAATGAACT
>JBGQGO010000109.1:0-12758 GCA_041497455.1 Blastocatellia bacterium
GCCCAGCGCCAATCGCAGGGCGGTCAGGAGGGCCAGCAAGCGAACCCACCGCAGGATCAGCAGGCTCAGCAGCCCAGCGCTAGCGCCGAGCAGCGCAATGCTAACGAAGGCCGTCGCCAGGCCGGCGAAGGTTCCCGCCAGCGAGTTGAAGGCGCTCAAGGCAACGGCAACCGCGAGGGTTTCCGTCAGCGAGGCGAAGGCGGTCAAGGCAACGGTAATCATGAAGGCTGGCGTAGGCGAAGTGAAGGCGGCCCAGACAACAGCAACCGTGAAAGCGGGCGTAGGCGAAGTGAAGGCGGCCCAGACAACAGCAACCGTGAAAGCGGCCAGGGTAACCGTAACGCTTCGCGTCAACGTCAAGCAGGGGAGGCTGGTCAGAAAGGTGGGGGCGGGCAACCCGCAGCCGCCGAAGGTCAGCGTCCCCGCGGCGAAGGGGCCCAAGCTGGAGCCGGTGACGGTCAACGACAACGAGGCGACGGCGCCCAGGGTGCTCCGTCTTCCGCCGGCGGCCAGTCTGGCGGCGCGCGAAGACAATGGCAGACCATCTGGGTCCTGACCGCCGCCAAGGCAATTGAGCCCCGCTTCGTTAGAACCGGTATCACAAATGGCCGCGTAACCGAGATCGTCGCCGGAGACCTTCAGGAAGGTGACACCGTCATCATCGGGCAGAATGAAACTGGCGCTACTCGGCCACAGACGCCGGCTGCTTCGCCATTCGGCCAGCAGCGTCCTGGCGGCGGACGCCCACCGGGCCGGTAGCAGGCAGGGACCGCTTGGAAACTTCCTGGGCGCGAGCGCCGCACTGAGCGACGCCGCGCCCATACATTACGCGAAAGGGTAGAGATTCATTGGGAGCTCAGGTAGTCACCGAAACCAGCTACGCCACCGACCCGCTGCTGGGTCCGGCGCTCATCACGCTCGACCACGTTCATAAGACTTATCAGATGGGCGATGTCGAAATACATGCGCTTCGTGGCGCTTCCCTTCATATTGATCGTGGAGAGTTCATCGCGATAATGGGCGCCTCTGGCTCGGGTAAGTCGACAACCATGAACATCCTCGGGTGTCTGGATAAGCCGACGCGCGGGTCGTACTTCCTCGACGGTCAGGACGTCTCGAAGCTAACACGCGACGAATTGGCGGACATCCGAAATCGCAAGATCGGGTTCGTGTTTCAAGGCTTCAATCTGCTGTCACGAACCTCCGCGCTGGAGAATGTCGAGCTGCCAATGCTGTATCTTGGCGTCAAGACCTCGGAGCGTCTCGAGCGCGCCAAAGAAGCTCTCGAGATAGTCGGCCTCGGCGATCGCATCAACAACATGCCGAACCAGCTCTCAGGCGGCCAACAGCAGCGTGTGGCGATCGCTCGCTCGCTGGTGAACAGGCCCTCGATCATTCTCGCAGATGAGCCGACCGGGAACCTCGATAGCCGGACGGCCGTCGAGGTGATGGATGTGTTTCAACGACTCAATCAAGAGCGCGGCATCACGATCGCTCTGGTCACGCACGAGCCTGACATTGCCCAGTACGCGCGCCGCATAATCGTCTTCAAGGACGGCCGGATCAAGAATGATTACATGATTAAAGAGCCGCGCTCGGCGCGCGAGGAGCTCGAAAGCCTGCCGCCGCTAGTCGAGGACGAGGAGGACGACGAATGAACCTGCTGTTGACTTTCAGGATCGCTATTCGCGCACTCGGACGCAACAAGATGAGGTCGAGCCTCACCATGCTCGGCATCATAATCGGTGTGAGCGCGGTCATTGCAAATCTGGCGATAGGCCAGGGCGCGTCGGCGCAGATTCAATCTCAGATCGCGAACCTCGGCAACAACATGCTTTTCGTGCAGTCCGGCTCAATGAACACCGGGGGGATGCGTGGAGGCGCTGGTTCTTCGAATACCCTGATTCCTGAAGATGCGGACGCGATTGCGCTTGAGTGTCCTTCGGTACGGGCCGTGAGTCCCGGTGTGCGAGCGAACGGTCAGCTAGTATTCGGCAATATGAACTGGGTTGCGTCCAGCAGCATTCAAGGCACGAACGAGAAATTCCCCGACATTAAGGCCTGGCCCATTGCCAGCGGCGAGTTCTTCACCGAAGGCGACGTGCGAACGTCAGCGCGCGTTTGCGTCATCGGCAAGACGATTGCCGACAATCTCTTTGCGGGCTCTGATCCGGTTGGCCTGACGATGCGAATTCGCAATCTCCCCTTCCGCGTGATCGGCGTGCTCGGCACCAAAGGTCAAAGTGCGTATGGGCAGGATCAGGACGACACCGTTATCGTTCCTTACACAACCGCGCAAAGGAAGATGCTTTCCCAAACGCATATCAACCAGATAATGGTGTCGGCTATCAGCCCTGCTGCAACTTTCACTGCGGAAAAACAGATCACCGAGTTGCTGCGCCAACGCCACAAGCTCGGAGCGAATCAAGAAAACGATTTCTTCGTGCGCAATCTCACCGACGTTGCTGAAGCGGCCGATCAATCCAGCAAGATTTTTATCAATCTGCTCGCGTCCATCGCGAGCGTTTCGCTGCTGGTTGGCGGCATCGGGATCATGAACATCATGCTCGTATCGGTCACCGAGCGCACTCGAGAGATCGGCATTCGCATGGCCATTGGCGCGCGCAGCGCCGCGATTCGCCGCCAGTTCTTGATCGAGTCAGTAACGCTGTCAGTGGTGGGCGGAGTACTCGGAATCCTGCTCGGCGTTGGCGCTTCAATCACGATATCAAAGACGTTGAACTGGCCCACCCTGATCTCGCCCGTATCGATATTCGCATCGGTAATCTTTTCGGTGCTCGTGGGCGTGGCCTTCGGCTACTACCCTGCGCGCAAAGCAGCGGGGCTGGATCCGATCGAGGCGCTTCGATACGAATAGGGAGTAGATGGTTGAGAATTAGGAATTGAAAACATTGAGAATTGAGAATTGAAAAATGAAAATTGAAAACTGAACGCGGCGCTCAAAATCGGTCCGGCCAATTTGCAATTTTCATTTTTCAATTCTCAATTCTCAATGCTTCAGTGAACCCCTGCTGCCGTCGCCAAATAGCGTGCTGCGATCCTGCCTGAATCGGGTATAATAGAATCCTGAACTTGAGCACTCCGGGCGCGTTCATGAGTAGAGCAAGGTTGCTTCAAAGAATGATGAATCGGACATTCACAGGGCTAGTTTGCGCCGCGCTGATCGCGCTCTCCTATCCAGGCGCATTGGCGAGCCAGGTGGACCCAGTCTCAAGGCCGAGTCCCAAAGATGCCAAGCAAGGCGTCGTGCGCAGAATCATCAACGCAGCCGAGATGCACTACCAGCGAGGGGAAAAGGCGTACACCGGCGGCCAATACGACGTTGCGCGGCGCGAGTTCGACGAAGCTGTTGACACGATCCTGACCGAATCGATCGATGTGCGTAGCGACGATGAGCTTCGCATTTACTACCGCGAGTTGATCGAGAAGGTCAATCACTATCAGATCGCCGCTCTCGAACAGAAAGATGGGGGCTTCGCCGAGCAGCGATTCGAGCCGTCGCCGCTCGACAAGCTCGCGTCGCTCTCTGACGCAGATCTTGAAGAAGTCGGCGCTGCGGATGAAGAAGACTTGGCCGCGCGATTCAACTTCGACTTCTCCTCCGCCCTGCCGGTTCGCCAGTTCATCAATTACTTCACAAGGGGCCGCGGACGCGCGACGATGGAAGCGGGTTTGCAGCGCTCAGTGCGTTTCCGCGAGATGGCCCAGCGCATTTTCAAACAAGAAGGGGTGCCGACAGATCTGGTGTGGTTGGCGCAGGTTGAATCGGGTTGGAACCCATACGCCTACTCGTGGGCAGCAGCAAAAGGAATGTGGCAGTTCATCCCATCGACTGGGGCGCGTTTTGGCCTGACGCAGAGCTACTGGGTCGATGAGCGCTCGGATCCCGAGAAGTCGACACTCAGCGCGGCGCGCTACTTGAAGTGGCTGTCCACCCGCTACAAGGGCGACTGGGAGCTGGCGTTGGCGGCCTACAACACCGGCGAAGGCAATGTAGACGGCGCGATCGCGCGGTCGGGCTCGCGAGACTTCTGGCGATTGCATCGAGGCGGGTACATCGCCCAGGAGACTCGCAACTACGTGCCGGCGATTCTCGCGGTTGTGACGATAGCGAAGAGCCCGAAGAAGTACGGATTTGAAATGCCGCGCGCCTATCCTTATCGATACGAAACCCGAATGGTGGCGAGCCAAACCGATCTGCGGCCGCTGGCAAAGAAGCTAAAAGTCTCTTACGGCACGTTGCTCGATCTGAACCCCGAGCTTCAGCGCGGGGTGACCCCACCGGGCAAACACGTCATTCGCATCCCGGCTGCGATGGCTGTTAAAGCTACGGATGCGCCGGCGGCGTCGATCCCGGTCGCCAACGACCCTTAGGACTCGCATTCATACCAAACTAACACCCGATTTGACCCGGGACTCTTGCTTACTAACAATACTATTGCCCCCTTCATAGCCCCTTGCTATCATCCGCTCAGTCCTCACTGAAGCTGTTCATCTGCGCCTCCCTGAAACTGCCCTCGCTCGCTAATGACGACTAGAGGTCTTCTAGATGATGGGCATCCTCCTTTTCATCCTCATCCTTGTCTTCCTCGCACTCGTGTCTTCGTTCATTCCGATAGGCAATGAGAACTCGACCGTCCGCCGGTTGCCCTGGGTTACGTTCTCGATCATGGCGGTCAACGTGGTCGTCTTCTACGTTACGCTTCCGGTGGTCGGCGGTCAGCAGGACGAACTCAGCAAACTCGGGACAAGGATCGAACAGTTCGTTGAAAAACATCAAGAGTTGCTGGCCGACGAGAACATTCGAAAGAAGCTCTCGGAAATAGGAATGATGAGCAAGTTCGAAGGCGACGCTATCGCCGAGCAGCTCAAGAAGTCGCCGGAAATCGATGCCCAGTACAAGGAATGGCTCAGAGGCTTAGAAGCCCAGACGCTGCGTGAAGAGCTTGATCAAAAAATCACTGTATTTAAGGAGGCCGCACAGGACAGCCTGTGGTACAAGTATGGACTCGCCCCAAACGGCAACTGGAAGCTCCATCAACTGATCACGTCGGCCTTCTTGCACGGCGGTACCCTTCACTTGTTCGGAAACCTCATATTCTTTTTCGCGGTGGCGTTCAGCCTCGAGGACCTGTGGGGACGAGGCGTCTTCCTCGGGTTCTATGTCCTCGGAGCCGCGGCTGCGTGTATACCGAGTTTGGTCAGTCCGGCGGCGGTACCGTCGATCGGCGCGTCAGGAGCAATCTCGGCGACCATGGGAGCCTTTCTGTTCAGGCTGCCCAAAACCAAGATCAAGTTGTGTTGCATCCCGGTAATAACACCGGTCTGGTGGCTCAGACTTCTCTGCGGCCGCAGGAAGCTCATCGTTATGGTGCCGGGCTATGTTTATCTTGCCTCTTACTTCATCGCACAAGTCGTCTACTGGTACTTCGATAAGAAAGCCGGGTCGACCTCGAATGTCGGCTACTCGATCCACATCGCCGGTTTCGTTTTCGGCGCGGGCTTCGCGATGATGATGAAGATCACGAAGTATGAAGAGCAGCACATCAATCCCAAGATCGAGGCGATGGTTTCGTTCTCGGCCGCGCCCGCCGTAACGCAAGCGCTCGAGGCTTTGGACAAAGGTGACCCGGTGATGGCCGAGAGAAAGCTCAGGGCGCATCTCGCCAAGCAGCCAAACGATACGAATGCGCTGCTGGCGGCGATTCAGGTTTATCAACAGTCGTCGAACTTCGAGCGGCTCAACGCTATGTACGGACGGCTGATACGGCAACACCTCGCTAACCAGGACAGAGAGGCGGCGCTTTACGCCTACGACAGTCTGCTCTCGGCATTCCCGGACAACAACGTTGCGCCTCGGATTGCCGCTCGTGATTGGATTTCTATCTGCGAATATCTGCGAGAGTCTGACATGAACCGCGAGGCGGCGGTGGAATACGAGCGGCTTGTGGATGCCTGCCCTGATGACCCGCTAGCCTCGCGTGCCGCGGTTCAAGGCGGCGAAGTCGCGCTCTTTGTTGCCGACGTTGACCGAGCGTTTAAGCTGTTTCAGAAAGCGGAAGCGCTGAACGCGCCCGAACCTTACGGCGCTCGAGCCCGGATGGGCATAGAGAAGTGCAATCGAATCCTCGAGCTGCGTCCGAAGTGGACCCGGCAGCCGGCGAGGCCCCAGGTCCCGGGAACCACTATCGACGAGCGGAAACTGTCAGGCGGCGTAGCATAGACTTCAGTCTGTGAGAGTTCGTAGTCCGTCCTTCAGGCAGAAGTTTGTAAGGCGCAACCTAGTTGGCGGCGACCCACCCGGTAAGTGGAGTGAAACCACACCTATCCACAGATCACGCAGATGCCGCAGATATCAGGAACAAATTCCGAATTGCTTTGGTCACGGCTGCGTCCGCGCTCTCTCGCGGTTATTCATCTGTGTCATCTGCGCAATCTGCGGACGAGTACCTAGCTGTCACGGCTGCTCGTCCGCGCTCTCTCGCGGCTGTTCATCTGTGTCATCTGCGTAATCTGTGGATCGTCGTCCTCGCCGAATAACTCCCCTCCCAGATAATCTCAGAACGAAACTTTCAGACTCAGCACAACGGTGCGCGGCCGCTGAGTGCGCCGCGGCAGCAGAAAGTCCGAATCATCGCGATCGACAAACTCCGAGCCAAAGCTGAATATCGTGTTGTTGAACACATTGAATACATCGATAGAAGGACGAACCCTGATGTGCTCCCGAACCACAATCGTTCGTGAGGCGCGCAGGCTGATCGTGCGCGTGCCGGGCCCCACGCCGTAATTGCGCGGCAAGTTCCCGGTCGAACCAATCGGCGCAAGCTCGAGCGCCGATTTGACGCCGTCCGCATTGGCGCTCCCGGGCCGCCGCCAGACCGGCCTCCCGATCTCTGTAATGAAGTTGGGGCGGTCGTTCTCGATGTCGTTCAGGTTTCGATCAAAGCCTGCTCCGATGTTGAACGGCTTCGATGACCCGAACGAGATTATCGGCGCGAGGTCCAGCTCGACGTAGGGAACCTTAAACAGGCCACTGAATGTGAATCTGTGGCGCTGGTCCTGAAGCGACAGCGCTCGCTCGGCTCTGCGGTTGAACAAGTCTTGAGGCGAGGCGGTATTCGTGGTTCCTTCGTCGAGGAACTTTGAAAGCGTGTACACTGCTCGAAAATGCGCCCGGCTGCCAAGCGAGTACCGCAACGAGACCACGCCGCCGTGATAGAAGGAGTTGCCGGCCGATTCCAGCAGCTCGACCTGGGTGAGCGATGGGTCGGGCCTTAATGAACGAACCGCGTTGAGCGCCGCGGTGATGTTTGAAGAGCGCGGCGCGGTCAGCCCGAGCGTCAGCACTCGCACGCCGTTCACAACCTGGATGGCGCCCGAGGTCGACGAAGTATTGGCGCTGGCATCGAAGCGCACCACGTCGGCGCTCGATCCTGAAATCGGGCGCTGGCCGCTCGAGCTGGGCCGGTTATCGAAATCCCGGCTCTGAAGATACTGGCTGAAATTCTGAAAGCCGTTGGGCAACACCGGAGCGTTGATATTGCTCTCGCGCCAAAGGTGCGCGCCTCGAGTGAAGATGTAATCGACGGTGGCAACCATGCTCTTGGTTAGCTGCCGCTCGATTCCGAGACCCGCCTGAAGCGTGTATGGTATTTCGAGATCCGGACTGATGCGGCGCAGGAATTGTGTCTCGGCAAAACCAAACCTGTCGATCAGGGCCTGATCGGTGATAGGTTGCGGGAAGCGGATCGAGGACAGGACTTGTGGGCTTACATCCGAATCAACGATGGTCGTTGACGTGCCCAGAGAGAAGTCATCAATCGTGCGCAGGAGGGCGCGGTTGTAGAACAATCCAAAGCCCGCGCGGACCACCGTCTTGCCAGGCTCAGCCAGCTTCTTGAACCGGCGAAACAGTTTGCCTCCGAACGGGTCCCAGGCGATCGCGATGCGCGGGCTGAAGTTCTTGCGGTCATCGAGGATCGACTCGTTGTCCCAGCGCATGCCGAGCGACAACGTCAGGTTCGGAACGATCTTCCACTCATCCTGTACGAAGAGACCTACTACGTCGTTAGACGCGCGGCTTTCGGTGTCGAAGCGCTGGACGAAACGGCTCGGGTTGTTCGAGAGAAAGTCATCGACGGTATCGAAAGTAAACTGCCCGCCGGTAGCGAAGAGGTCGTTGAATGTCGATCGGACCAACTGAACGTCCCCGCCTGCTTTGAAAAGATGGGCGCCGGCGACTACCGATATGTTGTCCTGAATCTGAGTCCGCTTCTCTTCCCTTGCAAACGCGGGCGATGAGTCGCTGCCGGTGAACGATCCGGCCGTCACTCTTGGTGAGCTGATCTCGACTCCGGCCGCATCGAGGCTCGCCTTGCTGCGCGGCAACAGCCGCGAGTATTGAAACCTGGCCTGGTTTACGAATCGATTCCCGAAGATCAGGAAGTCCGAAACGCTGATCGAGTCTGAGTTGCGGCCCCCGATCAAAATCGTCTCCGGCAAGCGGGTTCCGCCCGGAAAGCCGCGACCGTTTTGGCCCCGCAGCAGATCTAACCTGACGGCAGCGTTATGCGATTGTGAGAAGTTCAGGTCCGCGCGGACGTTGACGACGTTCGTGCTCTCGGACGTTGCAATCTCTTCAGAGAACAAACCCACTTGACTCCCCGGCGCCGCCGGCTGAGTGGGCTTCGGGAGAGGAAACAGAGGATTGGTAGCCACGGGTACAGACGCGCTGATCTCGGTAAAGTCGGGGAAGTCGAACCGCTCATAGCCGGCAAAGAAAAAGTCCTTTTGCTTTCGGATCGGACCGGACAGCACGATACCCTCACGGCGCTGCTGCTGAGGCACGCGGCCAAGGCCCCGCGCGTTGCGGAAGTAGGTGTTTGCGTTGAGCGACTCGTCGCCGAAATAAAGAGAGCCGTTGCCGTGAAGGCTGTTGGCGCCGGCTCGCGTGCGAATGTTGATTCGGCCACCCGATGCGCGCCCGTATTCCGCCGCGTACTGGTTGGTGATGATCTGGACCTCGGCGATCGAATCCACGTTCAGACTAATGCGCTCACGTGCGGAGCGGTCGTCGTTGTTGTCGAGTCCGTCGATGGTAATGTTGTTCGAGGTCGCGGGCGCGCCGGTGAGCGAAAACGAACCCGCCTCCTCGGGCGTCCCGCGCAAGAACACGCCTCGCCCTTCATCGGCCAATTCCGAAGTCGACAACGGGGCCTCCGTAACCCCTCCCAGCAGGAAGACGAGTTGAAGCGGATCGCGATTGATGATGGGAAGCTCTTCCAGTTCGCGCTGGGTTATGGTGTCGCCGACAACAGTGCGGTTCGTGTCAACCAACGGAGGGCTCGATGCAGCAACAGAGATCTGCTCACTCACCCCAGCGGCGGCGAGTGTCAGGTCGATTGTGAACGTGCGGCCGGTCGTAGTAACGACCTCCTGACTCTCTTGTTGATTGAACCCATTTGCGCTGGCCTTCAACTTGTAATTGCCCGGCGCGCCGACTGCGATTCGGAAGCGCCCTTCGGCGTTGCTCATCGCAGCCCGCTCGACGCCAGTAGCAGTTTGAATCGCGACAACTTTGGCACCGGGGATTACGGCGCCGGCGGTGTCCCGAATCACGCCTTCGAAAACGATATTGTCGAGATCGTCCGCGCTTGCCGCGGCCGATGTTAGGAGTAGAAGGAGTAACGAACTAGCTAGCGTTAGTACGACTCGGCAAGACAACCTGGTCAGCATCGCGAGCACCTCCGATAAGGCGTCTGGGCGACGCCTGGTTTACCCAGGATTTCAACTAGAACTAGGCCGCGCATAATATACGACGCCAGGAGTGGGGGCGACAATGCCAAAACCTCGTAGACCTGTGTAAGCGCTTCCAATATTCGGGGGCGCCCGGCTAGAACCGGTCTCGGAAGTGTGAAGAAGCAGACAATCTCTTCTTTTTTTTTCAACGTGATTGACATCGCTCAACACTTGTTGTATTGTGTTCGCCGTTCTGATCATAGATGCGGTTGCCGCCGTCGCCGTCGCGTGCTTTGACCTGGTGACCAGGCAGGCGTGGCTAAACCGCCTTTTCATAATCAACCCGACTCGAACTCAGAGTCACAAACCGAGAGTTGGTTGAGGGGAATACCTTGACATCACGACGAACGCGACATCTAACCTGGACCCCGACCGGCGCCTTCGCTGGAGCGACGGGCTTAAAAGCCGCCCTCGACAAGCGCGCGCAAGCCGCGCAAGAGGCGCCCAGTCCCGACTTCTTCACTGCGCCGCGCGACCGAGCGATCTACTTGCTGCACATCGGCGCCGAGGTCGAGCACGCGCTTATGGCGCAGTACCTTTATGCGGGCTACTCGCTGGGCGGGCCGCATCTGACCAGACGTGAGCAGCGTCAGGTAGCACACTGGAGAAGGTTGGTTCTCGAAGTTGCACGCGAGGAGATGGGTCATCTCGCGACGGTCGAGAATATGCTCACGCTGATTGGAGGGCCGCTTTCGTTTGATCGCGAAGACTATCCAATTCCAGGGGATCTCTATCCGTTTCCGTTCGAGTTGGAGCCTCTCACGAAGAAGTCGCTCGGCAAGTACGTTCTCTGCGAGATGCCCAGCGAAGAGGCGATTGCGAAGCTGCATTTGACGAAGGAGATCGAGCAGATCCGCAAGTACGTCGAGGCCGAGGACGACGTTATGGTGCATCGCGTCGGCAAGATCTACGACGCGATCACCCAACTCTTCACCGCGCCAACCGTACCGAAGGAGCCGCCGCCCCAGCCGCCGTTCTTTATCGCTTCCGGGGACATACAGTCTGAATCGATCCGCTTTCAGGTCAGCCCGAGCGGATGGGGCCTCGGATACAAAGACATTTTGATCGAGACCGCGAACGATCGCACGTCGGCGATCAATGCGATCAATGCGATCGCCGTGCAAGGTGAGGGCTCGACGATCGGGCCGTTAAAGGAATCGCACTTTGGGAAGTTTCTGGAAATCTATCGGAAGTTCCCCGACGAAAAGGGCTGGCGGCCTTCGCGAAATGTCGCCACCAACCCGACAACCGATCAATCAGCGCCGATGAAGAGACGGATCACGAACAAGCTCGCACTGCTCTGGGCGGGGCTGTTCAACCTTCGGTATCGGATGTTGCTGATGTACGTTTCGCACTCGTTCCGAATCGAAGCGCCGGTTAAGACCTCCGGGCGGACGCCGCGCGGGCTGCTGATATCGTGGACGTTTGGCGAAATGTATAACTTGAGGTCGATCGCCGAGATACTGATGACACTGCCGCTGCACGGCCGCGGTGATTTGCTGGCCGGGCCGCCATTCGAGATGCCGTACTCGTTGTCGCTGCCGGCGCGGGACACTGATCGCTGGCGCACACATCGCGACCTGCTGCTCGAGTCGCAGCAATACGTCGAGGCGCTGCGGGCTGAGAGCCACGGTGAATACGAAGGCTACCTGAAGGGTCTGGACAGCGCCAACCAGAGCGCGCTGGATCAGGCGCTGACGATAATCGGAGGTTGAGATATGCCCCGGCAAATAGTAGAGCTTCGCATCCTTCCGCCGTTTGCGATCTCGCGGCTCGGGTCTTCTCCCGATCCGATGGACAACTACGATCTGGTAATCAAAGACCCGATCGGCACGAGGCAGATCGAGCCCGCCGACTCGCTGATCGTCAATCGCGATACGGGCAAGATCAGCCTCAAGCGGCCGCCCTTCGAAGTGCGCTTTCGCGATGGCGATGGAAACATTCGCCCGATCGCGCCCTTTTTTGAAGTGTGGGCGCGCATGGCCGGTGACGGCGATCTGGTCCCGTTGACCACCGAGATCCTGGCGGCCGCGGGGCTGACGCCCGAGGCAGTAAAGTGGAGCGTTCACGTTGCGAACATAAAGGCCTGCCGGCGCACCGGCGACCCCAACGATCGCATTGAAGCACTCAGCGGCGCGTTCAACGATCACGCCGCACGCGCGCTCGAGGGGCTCTGCAACAACTTTTTGGGCGGAAAATCGATTCCGCTTGGTTCAGTTCAGTACGCAAAGCCGTCCGCGGAGTTTCCGGAGATTCGCCTGAGGTTCACGCCGGCGGGTGGCAAGGTGTACGGTCCGCCGCCCGAGCCGGGCACGACGGACCCGAACATCGTCGATGCGGTCTACGATCCAAAGAAGGGAAAGTGGAAGGGCTACCAGGACCCGGTCGACGCCGAGAAGGACCCGATCGGCGTGCGCAAAGCTACTAACCCATCGCAGATCTACGCCGGCAAGCAAGTGGGCGTCAATTCAATCAGCTATGGCTATCTCGACGATGAGTGCGACGGGATTGTCGAGGTCGAGCTTGAAGTAGATGGCGTCAAGCTGACGGCCTACGCCCGTGTCGCGGCCGGGCCGCCTACGTTCGCCCCCGACGGCATGCCTGTACGCACAGTCGGCGACGAGCTCGAGCAGGCGATGTTTGGACCGGACCTCGATGGTCCGGCGACTGAACAAGAGATCGCCGACGTTCGCGACGTGGTGCGGCGGGCGCTCGAAACGGTGCGGCTGATGAACACCATGCAGATGAACAAGCCATCTCAACAGCGGGGCGTTGGGATGGCGCGAATGGACTTCCTCGACGTGAATCGCGCGCTCGAGCCGATCGTCGATCCGGCGGTTGCGGATTCGCTGGCGATTCGGTCGCGCCACGAACGCGTGCTGCTGGCGCTCGACAGCGGATCGCTCGCATGGTTCGCTCGCGTGTTGCGGCATTACGAC
>JBGQGO010000110.1:0-12713 GCA_041497455.1 Blastocatellia bacterium
GAAGTGCTAACAGCTCTCGCGGGTCAGGGCCGAGCGTCACGGCTGAGCCGTTCTATGGTTGACGGGCAGATGGCCGCAAACCGGATCGAATCGAATTATCTGGCGTATGCAGGCGCGGGGCTGTTCACGGTGCAGATGTGGCCGGCAAAGGACGTGCGTGAAGGGTCCTCGATCGACAAAGCCGAATCAGCGCTTTTCAAGGAGCTGGACTGGCTGCGGCGCGAAACACCAACCGAAGGAGAAATGGCGCGAGCAAAAACGCTTCTGGAAAAGCGCTTCGTTGATGAGACCGCGCTTTACGTTGGACGCGCTCGCGCTCTTGCGCGCGCCGAAGCTGCCGGAATGGGATTCCGCGTCGCGCTCGATTATCGAACTCGAATCCGCGCCGTGAGTGCCGAAGACGTGCAGCGCGCTGCAGCCAAATACCTGACGCTGGCCAACACGTCGGTTCACGAGTACGAACCTCTCTCTGCTGCGGCGCGCACATTCGATGCCGACACCTTTGCGACAACTGTTACCGCGTGGGCGCCCGGTTTCGCTCAGCCGGTTGACAGCGCCGCAGTGCGAGCGGCAGACGCCGGCTTATCGCTTGCTCCGGTGGCGCAAGGCTCGGACCGCTCTCCCGAACGGCAAGCGATGCTGGAATCCGTTCAGCCGCTGCCGATCAGAGACTTCTCAACCCTCAACGGCCCAAAAGCCTTCGTACGCGAAGACCACTCTAAGCAAACAGTGACTGTCTTGATACTGTTTCAAGGAGGCCGCCTCATTGAAGATGCGGCGACCAGCGGCACGACTGAGCTGATGCTTCGCTCTATCCTTTACGGCACGCCGCGCAGGACCTTCCCGCAGGTCACCCAGGAGCTCGAGCAACTCGGAGCGGACGTCCGCATCGTAGTCGAGCCCGACTTCTTTGGATTCATGTTGAGCGCCCTGTCCCGCAACGCCGACCGCGCGCTAAAGCTGCTGCGGGACATGATCGAAGAGCCAGCGTTTAGAGATGACGACGTCGGGCGGGCGCGGCTCGGGCAGATCGCCTCGATTCGCGACGCGCGAGACTCGAGCTTCGCGCGCTCGCGGGAGGTGCTGCTTCAAGCTCTCTTCGCCGGGCATCCCTACTCGTTGCCGCTTCACGGCCGTGAGGAAGTCGTCGCGGTGCTCACGAGCGAGAAACTGGCGGACTGGTATGCGCGCGCGGTAAGAAGACAACTTCCGCTCGCGATCATCGTCGGTGACACGGACGGGTCGGCTCTGGTCTCATCACAGATTGCCGAGGGGTTCAAACGAAGAGACGTTGACGCTGCGATTCAAGTAAGAACACCGCAGTCTGGCACCGCTGCCGAAAAGACCGAGCCGCGCCGGCGCGAGCAGACGACCATTGCTGTTGGGACCGCGGGACCAAAGGCGGAGAGCGGAGATCTGACAGCAGTTCAATTGTTCGAATCGGCAATGAATGGAGAAGGAGGGCGTCTGCTTCGAGAGTTGCGTGACAAACAAAGTCTGATCTCGACGGCTGCGCTCAGCGGCGAGGCGATGTTTGTGGCGGGAGTGATCGCCGCTTACACGGCAACCTCTCCCGAGAACGAACAGCGTGCGAGGGCGGCGCTGCTTGCCGAGTTCGAGCGATTGGCCCGTGGCGGGCTGACTGCGGATGAGATGGCAAGCGCCCGGGCGCTGGCGGCGACTTCGCGCATTGCGCTGCTCCAATCGCAGCCGCAGCATGCGCTCCAGTACGCGCTTGCGATCTTCTATAGACAACAAGCCGCTGACGTCGATAACTTCGGCGAGCAAGTGTCGAAGGTGACGGCCGAGGACATAAAGCGAGTCGCTTCGGCTTACTTCAAGGCGGCGGCTGTGTGCACCGGTGTCATTCGCGGCGCTCCGCAAGCATCAATAACGTCACCACCGAAACAGGACTAACACAGTTACCTTGAGCCTCCCGATCCGGCCGCGACACCTTCATCGCCGATGATTATGATCAACGAAGGGCCGTCCCTCAGCACACGGTAGCGCGTCATCGCCCGAACATCTATGACGATGCGCACAGCACCCGGCCCAGGCTCGCCAATCCTTACACGATCAACGAGGCCGGCAACCACTGGAATCGTCTTGCTGCCCATCGCGCTGCGCACGCCAGCGAGATCGATGACGATGCGGGACGGGCCGACCAGTGTGAAGTCCCTGAATTGAACAGCGCCGTCCGTGTCCACTACTACGCGGAGAGCGCCGTCAACCATATTGGCGGTGACGGAACGTACCACGCTCGCGGGTGCAAGCGGCCGTCCGGCCCTCGCGTTCGCGACTGCCGAGCCGCTCGGTGCGAATCGGCTCTCTGGCTCCGCGAGTACACCGATGGGCTCTGGTCTCTTTGGTCGAGCCGGACGGACGGGCTCTCCACGAGCAGGCTCCTCATTGTTGATCTCCCGCGGCGTTGAACCTGCGCGGCATCGCTTCAAGCTTGCAATGTCGGAGGTGGTCGCCCTTTCGGGCAGTATCCACATCTCGACCCTACGGTTGAGCTGAGGGTCGCTCCTTTCCTGCGGGCAGGTATCGCCAAAGTTCCGCACCATTATTCGAGCGGGATCAACTCGCTTTTCGCTGACGAGATAATCGCGCGCGTTGTATGCGCGAGTGAGCGACATTCCCACCCGCTCAGACGAATCGCGGTGTCCGTCGATCACCAGCGCGGCGCGCGGGTCCTGCTCCAGGGCAAGCGGGATCTGATCGAGACACGCCTTGTGCTCGTTGTTTATCCGAGCCGAATTGAACGGGAAGAAGATCGGTCCGCACGGTTTGATAACTTCCGGCCGTGGCTGAGGCGTCGGGATTGGTTGCACATTTATCGTGGCAGCGCAGCTACTGCCCGGGCAAGCCTGATCGCAACGCCGTTGATCGGTAGTGACCATCGCTCGAACGGTCACTGGGCCAGTTACGCCGGCCGTGCTCAGGGTTACTTCAGTGCCGGTCGTGGACGACAGTCTTCCACCGGCCGTAGTCCAGGTGCAGGTCGATCTTCCGGCGCCCGCAATCGTTGCACGAAATGCGACGCGATCGCCTTCGGTGACTGTCGAGGCTGATGCGACGATGCTGCACGTGACCGCCGGGCAAGGCGGCTCGGTCACTTCGAATGAGGCCGTGCAATTCGATTCGCCCGTGGTCACGCAACCGGACGGATGATCGACGCTTTCAGCGGTCACAATCACAGTTGCATTTACCGAATAGCTGCCACAAGCAAGCTGCGCAGTCGGGATCTCAACGATGGCGCCGCTGCCGTTGACCGCTACAGATCGGCCATTCGCGCCCTTCACTTCCCAGCGATACTGATACGTGATCTTTGCAACGGGATAACCCGGCGTAGTCAGCTTCGCATTGAGCGTCAGACGGCCGCCTCGAGTGACTACCGTTGGTGACGCCTCAAGTACGCAGTTTGGCACAGGCGGCAGCGGGCAGCCGTTGCGAGTGCCGATCGAGAAGAACCCTACAAATCCGTGACGTTCGCCCTCACCGAACTCGAACTCTTTTGGCTTGCACTCGATCTTCGGTGGCGGTGGTGGCGGCGGCGTCACGCCGCCGTACGTATTCGGGGGCGAAGGGCAAGGCGGCTTGACGATGTTCACGCACTCAAGCACCGAGAGAGTACGACGGCTCGCGCTGTTGAGCGCATACCGGTAGCCGCCGCCAAAAGCGATCGACCCGTCTCTCAGAAAGAAACGCATCCCCAGACTCAGATCAAGCGGGTTGATCCGTTCCAGGCTTGCCGTTCCGTCTCCGACGTAAACAGTGCTGGCGGCTTCTGCGAGAAACTCGACGTACTTGTTCAGCGCGAAGGAGGCACCCGCATTCAGCAGGACTTTGTCGCGAAGGTCGAGCACTTTCACGCCGCCCTTCCTGATATCGCCGGTGTGAATGTATCCGATATTCTCGTAGAACCTCAGGCGATGGCTGGGCGTCTCCTGACCGAGAATCAGAATCGGTCCGTACTCGTACTCACCGCTCGTGCGCCCTCGCGCGCGAGCTTGATTGTCGCGAGAGATCGGAATCTTCACGTACCCGCCCAGCGCCATGCTGAACCAATGTCGATTGGGATCGATGACGTTGTATTTGGACCCGACGTAGACATCTCCTGAGCCGTTCGCGGACTCACGCGGCCCTAACACCGGGCGGCCGAGTCCATCGAAGCCCACGAAATCAACCACGCCAAAGAAGGGGAGATCGTTGTAGTAGTTCGGCTGGTTGGTGATTATTGCAGGGCCCAGTCCGGCTACCAGCGGGCGGCCGGCGCCACCAGGCGAAATCGTGCTCACGCCATCGAGTCCCGCCGGAGTGCCGAAGCGCCCAAGGGCTGGAAGTATTCCGGCATCCACTCCCGTGCCGGGAAAGAATGCGGCGTTGCCACCCCCGCCGCCACTCGGCGGCCCGAGTATCTGAACCGGATCGCCGAATTGCCGAACAGCATTGTATTGATAGCCGCTCAGCAAGAGCGGATTGCTCGATCTGGTCTTCTGCCACGTCACCCAGTCGACCCACAACTCCCACCTGTTCGTGAGTCCCACTGTGAAGTTGAAGGGGGCCTGATCGATTCTTAATCCGCCCGGGTCGCGATTGAAGCGGTTCCAGAACGCCGCGAAGTTGAACTCGCCTTTGTAGAGCGTGCGGGTGGAAAACGTGTTGAACATTCCGGTGCCGCCCAGCACTGTCGAGGTCCGCTGCCGCTCGGCGATGTTACCGAACTGATTCTCTTGTGCCAGGGCCACCGCGCTAGTGATGAGGATTGTGAGCGCCAGCGCGCTTGTTTTCTTTGTCAGCATCTTTACCTTTCGCAGCATCCGTACGCGAGTCGTGGATCGTGCCGGCACGCTGTTCGGCAACGCTCGAGCACACGTGCCCGACTGAACCCTTAGTGATTGGCTTTATCTAGCGAGTCTAGGGCGCCTTCTCCCTATGTTATTTTTTTGAACGAGCGTACGGATTTTGAAACCGCTTTTCTCACTTCGGCAGCCGCCTCTACATCATTGGCGGTTTTGCAGCCTGAGCGCGCGGCCACAGGGGACGCCCTTGTCGGTGAGTCTTAAAGCAGAAGCTTAAACGCCACTTCGCATCGGCAATTTGTATCAATACGAAGTGGCGCATGCGCGACTATACTCCAAAGATTTGACGCGTCAATTCCCCGTGCGGGTAAGCAGGTGGGTGTGAGACTAGATGTGAGCCATAAACAAAGCGGGGCGATCCGAAGACCGCCCCGCCGTTGGTCCGAGATGATTCCCGGAGTTATTGATTCGCCGAAGCAGTGAACGTCTCCGGCTGAAGGATCATACCAACCGGCTCGCCTGGCTTCTTAGCGCGCCGTCGAGGTACACGACGCACCGGCTTCTTGTCTACCGACGGCGCCGGCTCTTCAGTCGTGATGACCTGAGGCGTAGCACCGCTGGCACACTTCTTCAACCCGGCGATGTCAGCAGCGTTGCCATCCGCGGGCACGATCCAGAATTCGACCCGACGGTTCAGGTTCGGATCACCGGAGTCGTGCGGGCAGGTGTCGCCAAAGTTGCGCACCGTAATGCGAGCCGTGTCGAGGCCCTTCTCGTTCACCAGATAATCACGCGCGTTGTTGCCGCGGGTGAGCGAGATGCCTACGCGCTCGGATGAGTCGCGATGGCCGTCGACGACGAGTGACGCGCGCGGATCTTGCTGCATCCTGAGCGCGATCTCGTCCAGACACGCCTTGTGCTCGTTGTTGATTCTCGCCGAGTTGAACGGGAAGAAGATCGGTCCACACGGCGAGAGCGGTGGCACCGGCGGTTTCACTTCCAGCGGAACCACAGTAACACTCGTCGAGCAGCTTCCACCCGGACAGGGCTGGTCGCAACGAGTCCTGGTCGTGCCGACATTCACAGATACGGTAATTGAGCCAGGCGCTGCCCCTGTAGTATCAAGCGTGACTTCAGCACCGCTCGTAGACGAAAGCGTTCCACCAGTCGTTGACCAGGTGAAGCTCGCGCCGTCGGCTCCGGTTGCCGTCGCGCTGAAGGTTATTCGATCACCAACAGTGACCGACGAAGGATTAGCTCTGACATCGCAAGTGACAGTCGGGCACGGCGGCTCGGTGATTTCGAAACCCGCTGTGCAAGTAGTCTGACCTGTGGTCACGCAATCGCTCGGGCAATCAACCGCCGGCACCGTAGCGGTCACCGTGGTGGTTACCGAGTACTTGCCGCAAGCAAGCGATCCGGTCGCTACGTCCACCGCAGCTCCGGTGCCGCTAACGGTAACCGGCCGGCCTTGCGAGTCGGTCACCTGCCAGCGGTATTCATAGCTGACGGTGCTTGACTCGTAACCCGGAGTGGTAGGCGTTGTCGTAAGCGACAGCCGGTCGCCCTTGTTGACCGTCGTCGCACTGCTCGCAAGCACACAAGTTGGAGCAGGCGGCAGCGGACAGCGCCTTCGGGTTCCGACCGAGAAGTATGCGACAAATCCGTTTCCGCCTTTCGACTCGAACGTTTGAGGAGTCGTGCTGAACAGCGGATTGATGATGAAAAACTGCGGCGTGATGCCGCGCGACTTGATGAAACTGGTCTTCGAGACAAACACCGGTAGCGTTACATCATCCGCGTTGTTCAGGTTTCTCCTGTAGCCACCGCCGAAAGAGATGGCGCCGTTCAAGAAGAAGAACCGCAGTCCGAGGTTCAAATCGGTAGGATTGATGCTCTGTCCTAAAAACGGCAGGAGGTTTGGCGTGCTATGCGTGACGAAGTGTGTGTGCGCCACTTCGGCAACAAACTCGGCATGCGAGTTCAAGGCGACCGACATCCCGACGTTCAACAGGAGCTTGTCGGGCAGGTCCAGGATCTTTATGTCGTTGACGCTCGGGTCGGTGGTGCGGATGTATCCGATGTTCTCATAGAGCCTAAATCTCTTTCCTCCGCTCTCCTGGCCGAACATCAGGATTGGACCAAACTCATATTCGCCGCTCGTGCGTCCGCGCGCGCGCGCGCCGTCGCTGCTCGAGATCGGGATCTTCAAGTACCCGCCGAGCGCCATGCTAAACCAGTGATGGTTCGGATCGATGAGGTTGAATTTGGTGCCGAAGGACACATCACCCGAGCCATTAGAGGATTCGCGCGGTCCAAATACCGCATTGCCAGAGCTATCAAAGCCCTGGAAGTCGAGCTCACCGAAGAACGGCAATTCAGGATAATAGCTCGGCAGGTTAATCGCAAACGCCGGGCCTAGCCCTCTAACCAGCTTGCCATTTTTTCCGGCGGGTGAAAAGGCGCTAGTCGGAAATCCTATTGGCGTGCCAAATCGCCCCAGCGCCGGAAGTATTCCTCCAACCCCCGAACCGCTCCCGGGAAAGAACGCCGCCGACTTGTCCGTTCCGCCGGACGCCGGCCCTAACAGCACAAAGGGATCGCCGAAAAACCGCGACGCGCTCAACTGATAACCGCTCAGCAGGACCGGTTGGCGCGAGGTGGTGTTGGTCCAGGCATTCCAGTTGATCCACAGCTCCCACCTGTTGGTGATGCCGACGGTAAAGTTGAACGGCACTTGATTGATGCTCAGATCACCGGGGTCGCGCGTATAGTTGTTCCAGAACAGCGCGAAGTTGAACTCGCCCTTGCACAGGGTGCGAGTTGAAAAGGTGTTGAACAACCCGGTGCCGCCGAGCACCGTTGGCGCCTTCTGACGCTCGGCAAGGTTACCGTCATGATGCTCCTGCGCAAGGACGACCCCCGCGAGGACCAAAAGCACCATCACAAGCGTGCTTATCTTTCTAGCCGCTTTCATTGTTTGCCTCCTGAAGTTTTCTTCCACGGAATGCAGTTCGCTTTCAGGATCGCCTCCAAAACTGAGAGAGGTGATTTTGCCTCCCCTTAAGAACCAAAGGGGGCGGGATGCAATACTGCGTGAGCGTCCAACCTGAGCCCTTCCTGCCGGGCTCGGTATAATTACGAAACTGCGACCTTATGTTGCTGGCTCGAACTACGGCCCATTACAGGTATATCTATACTCGCAAACGGCTTTGCGGTCAACATAAAAATTACTTTTTTGCCAACAGCTGTCGGGATGTAGGAACTCCTATGCGATTGGAGCCGGTGATGTTCCCGGACACCCCTTTAAAAGAACTGTCGAAACCGGAATGCCAACAGAGCCTTGCTAAGCGTAAATCCCTCGCAACCTGGTGTCGTAGGCCACCCGATCAATAGCAAGCATGTAGGCCGCCAGACGCGTGTTGACGCGATACTTGTTCGCAAACCCGACGACGTCATTGAAGCTGCTGACCATTATCTCGTGCAGACGCGTATTGACCGTCTCTTCGTTCCAGAAAAACCCCATTCGGTCCTGCACCCACTCGAAGTAGCTTACGGTGACCCCGCCAGCATTGGCCAGAATGTCCGGGATTACGAAGATACTCTTGGCAGAGACGATCTCGTCGGCGTCCGCGGTCGTCGGACCGTTTGCGCCCTCGGCCAGGATCCTGCACCTGATTCTGTCGGCGTTATGGGTGGTGATTTGGTTCTCGGTGGCTGCAGGCATCAGGATCTCGCATTCGAGCTCGAGCAGGTCGGCGGTGCCGATATGCTCGGCCTCGGTGTATCCCTCGACCGTCTTGTTCTCTCCGAGGTATCTGAGCACCCCTGGAACGTCAAGCCCCTTCGGGTTGTAAAGCGATCCGGTGATGTCGGCGAGGCCAATGATCTTGTAGCCCGCCTCGTGCATCAACTGCGCGGCCGTCCCGCCCACGTTCCCGGCGCCTTGAATCACGACTCTGGTGTCCTCGATCTTGAACCCGAACTTCTTGCACGCTTCGTCGCAGACGAATAGCAACCCGCGACCGGTTGCCTCCTTCCGGCCGCGCGATCCGCCGATTTCGATTGGCTTGCCCGTTACGGCGGCCGTGACCGTGTGCCGCGCATGCATCGAGTAAGTGTCCATCATCCAGGCCATCGTTTGCTCATTGGTGTTCATATCGGGAGCAGGCACGTCTCTCTCAGGGCCGATGAAATCCAGCAACTCGGCTGTGTAGCGCCTGGTTAATCGCTCGAGCTCGGTAGGACTCATGTCGCGCGGGTCGCAGATGATTCCGCCCTTCGCTCCCCCGAACGGGATATTCACCACCGCGCACTTCCATGTCATCCACGCCGCAAGCGCACGCACTTCATCCAAAGATACGTCCGGCGAGTACCGCACTCCGCCCTTTGCAGGACCGCGCGCGAAGTTATGTTGCACGCGATAGGCGGTAAACACCTGGTAGTTTCCATCGTCCATCATCACCGGGATGTAGATTGTGATTTCCCGATTCGGCCACCGCAGTATCTTATAAATGTTCGGGTCCAGGTTGAGCCTGCTAGCGGCTTCATCGAACCGCTGCATCATCGACTCGAATGGATTCTCTTCCTTGATCTCTTTGGCGTCATCAACAAAAGCACTCGGCATTGACTTCCTCCGGCCACGGATGTTAAGTGCAAAAGGTGAGCATAGTCGACTCGAAGCAAATTCAGAACGGACTGCCAGAAATTTGCTCGCTCGTTGAGCCGCGATTATACCCAACGTTCAAAAGTCAGGCAACGAGCGAATACGTAGACCTCTTACCGTGTTGAGCAAGAGAGACAAGCAATCTCGCACCGTCATAGACGAAGCAATAAACCAGATCTCCTCGGACAACACTTCCGGCGCTGCGGAGATTCTGCGTCGAGCCGGAGCGGTATTCACACTCCTCAACGACGGGGCATCAGAACACGGTGCAGGCAACCTTGAGTTGGCGCAACAAGCTGTCATCGAAACGTGCACCGCGCTGGCATTTGCTCAGTCCGATATGACCCCACTTCTTAGGTTGGCAAGCGCAGCGCTCTCGGCTGCTCGAATCGCAACCGGCGCGCGTGATTCTTTGAAGCGCGCGGAAGACGCAGCTCTTAACTTCGTCGCGAACGCCGAACGCGCGGCTCACGACGCGGCGTTGCACTCGGCCACTCTGATTCGAGATAGCGCAACCGTGTTGACACATTCGCGAAGCTCTACTGTGCTCGCAGCTTTCGTCGAAGCTAAGCGCGCAGGACGAGACTTTTCCGTCGTCGTGACCGAGAGCCGCCCGATGGTCGAAGGCCGAGCTTTGGCCGAGGCAGTCGCCAGTCAAGGCATTCCTGTTACCTTGATAGCCGATGCGGCTGCTTCTCTCGCCATGGACGAGGTCGATCTTGTTATGGTGGGAGCCGACAAGATTACGCCCGTGAATCTGGTTAATAAGATCGGAACTCGAATGATCGCTCTCGCAGCACGCGAGCGAGGTCTGCCCTTGTACGCCCTTTGCGATTCATCAAAGTTCATTCGCGAGGATTACTTCGGTGCGGCGATTCGTCACCCCGGGAGCGCGGACGAATTGTGGCCGGACGGTCCTCGAGGAGTGGTAGTGGTCAACCGCTATTTTGAACCGACGCCTCTTGCCTGCTTCACCGGCATCGTCACCGAAGACGGCGCGCTTTCGATCACAGAGGCTGCTCGCCGCGCCGAGGCAGCTTCAATCGATAACGCATTGGTAAGTGCTTTGGGAATATTGCGAGAAGGGATCAAATGACCGCCAGGATCATTCGCTCGGGAGAGAATCGACGGCCATCCGTCGAATTACTGTAGAAGAGCAGTCCTTCATCGTTGCCGACTACTGAAGCGTCGATCCAGATCATGTGAAGCGTGCCACGGCTGTCGACTACCATCGCGGGACTGTGCGCTCGGCCTTTGTTGTTGTCGGCGGTCGAAACCTGTTCGGGCGCTTCGAAGCTCACTCCAGCATTGCCAGACCTGGCCAGGTAAACCTGCCTGTTCTTGATATCCTCTTCGCCAAACAAATCGCCGTTTTGAAAGGCTACGTATACCGTGTTCTGAAACGCGACCACCACCGGCTTGTGAATGTCGCCATTGCCTTTGGGGAAGCTGCTTACGTTGACGGGATCAGAGAAAGACGAGCCGCCGTCAGTCGAGCGAGCGTAATACGCCTCCGCCCGGCCCCCGCTCTCGTCCACCCATACGAAGCTGATACGACCGGCGCTGTCCGTCGCAATGGCGGCCTCGGTAGCGTTACCGGTCCCCGTCGAGACTTGCCTAGGCTCGGAGAAGGTCAGCCCCCCGTCGGTCGAACGCGAGAACATGATCACGCTCGTCCCGGGCGCGGTGTCTTGCCAGGCTACGTTGATCGCGTCGGTGGAGTCGATTGCGATTTCTGGATCGAACGCAACGCCCGAAGACCTGGAGACATCAAGCGGCTCGTTGAAGGAGAGGCCCAGATCCGTTGACCGGACGAAGAGGACTTTGCTTCTTCCCTCCTTAGTGTCACCCCAAACGATATTGACCGTTTCGCTTGAATCAAGCGCAACGCGCGGCGCGAACGCCCCTCCGTTGTGCGGCGTGAGGTTGAGCGGAGCCCTGAACTTCGTCTTCTTCTTCGAGCTAATCAGATAGGCCTGCGTCGTCCCGGTCGAGTTGTCGTGGTAGCTGACATACACCCGCAATTTCCCGTTTCTGTTCACCGCCAGTGAAGGACCGAACGCTTCGCCGGGCGAGTTCGACAGATTGCGGGTCTGTGGCAGGTTGTCCCAGGTGATGCCGGAGTCACGCGACATTGTGAAGAATATCTGGCTGTGCGGTCGGTGCTCGCTTGCCGGAGCGGTTGCGACCGACATCATCAAGTAGAGATTGTCATTGGCATCGACATCGATCACGGAAAAGCGTTGCGCTCCGAAGAAAAGTCCCTGAGCACGAGCCCTCTCGAACACCGGGGTTGGCCCGGCGAGGACAAGCATCACTGCCGCGAACAACAAGAACACTGAAGCGGTTCTCTTATTCATACCTAATCACCCGGGAGAAGGCTGATCAAAGCTCACAAGCCAACAGGGAGGATGTTACAGTAGTGCCGACTCACTTTCAACCACTGCTTCCAGGCGCGGCCGCAAACAAAAACACGCCACGAAAAAATCGATACCGCCTGTCGCCCGTGAAGTTTGACACCGCACCTGGCCGAACATCATACTCGAAAGTCGCTCTCAATCTCATAGAGGATGACCGATGACCGCGAAGATTCTTGATGGCGCGAGCGTTGCACAGGCCATAAAGGACGAAGTCGCAAGTGAGGTGGCTGAGTATTCAAGGCGGGGGCTTCGACCGGGACTTGCGGCGGTGCTGGTAGGCAGCGATTCGGCATCGCAGATCTACGTTTCGGGCAAAGTGAGGACCTGCGAGCAACTCGGCCTCTATTCCGAGAAGATCGAGCTGCCCGAGACCACGACGACCGAAGAGCTGCTCGCGCTGGTGCGCGATTTGAACTCGCGCGACGAGATAGACGGCATCCTGATCCAGTTGCCGCTGCCGAAACAAGTCGAGGCCGCGCTCGTGCTTGATTCGGTTGACCCAGCCAAGGACGTCGACGGCTTTCATCCGGTGAACGTCGGGCGGCTCACGCTAAACGAGCCCGGACTGAGGCCGTGCACGCCCGCGGGGATCATCGAGTTGCTGGACCGCCACCAGATTCAGTTGAACGGCGCCCGAGCCGTTGTAATGGGCCGCAGCCGCATAGTGGGATTGCCAATCGCGTTGCTGCTCTTGCATAGACACGCGACGGTGACAATCTGTCATTCGCGCACGAAAGACCTATCGGCGGTTGCGCGCGAGGCCGACATCCTGATTGCGGCGATTGGAAGGACGGGATTGGTCGACAGCGGCTACATCAAACC
>JBGQGO010000111.1:0-12695 GCA_041497455.1 Blastocatellia bacterium
AGACCTGATCCCGAATCGGTACGTACTTGAAGTTTCGTCGCCTGGGATCGAGCGCGGCCTCTATAAGCGGGCAGATTACGAGCGGTTCTCGGGCAGTCGAGTCAAGGTGAAGACGTCTCAGCCAATAGACGGCCAGCGGAATTTTCGGGGTAAGCTCATAGGCCTTGTTGGCGACAGCGTTTCTCTTGATGCCGACGGGCGAGGTCAGATGGAGATACCTTACGAGCAGATCGTAAAGGCGAATATTGAATACGAGTTTTAGCAGTCAGTAGTCCGTAGTCCGTAGCCAGGTTGCTCGCAAATCACAGCAGCAACTAACTACGGACTACGGACTTCTCGAAGGGAATTATGTCAACGAGTCCGATTCCGCAGACCATAGACATTCTGAGCCGGGAGAAGGGGATTGACCCGCAGGTCATCATCTCGGCTATCGAGGACGCTGTGGTGACTGCTGCGCGTAAGCAGTTCAAGACCGGTGAGGACCTTCGCGCTCGCTATAACGCCGAAGCTGGCGACGTTGAGTTGTTCGCCCTGATGACCGTGGTCGATGAAGTGCAGGATCCGGCAACCGAAATCAGCCTCGCCGACGTTGAAGCGATGGGCGTCGAAGGCGCCGAGGTCGGAGACCAGCTCGAATTCCCGAAGCCTCGCGAAGAGCTGGGCCGCATCGCCGCTCAAACCGCGAAGCAAATCATCTTTCAAAAAGTGCGCGAGGCCGAACGCAATAATGTTTACGACGAATACATCGGCCGCGTCGGTGAGTTGGTGCACGGCTTCGTCAAACGGTTTGAGGGCGGACGCATAATCGTCGACTTAGGCAAGATCGAATCAGTCCTTCCAAAGACGCAGCAGTCGCGCGCCGAGGCGTTCAGCCAGGGCGAGCGCATCCGGGTCGTAATAAACACGGTCTCCAAGGACACCAAGGGTCCGCAGGTCGAGGTCTCACGCACATCCCCCGAGTTGGTGAAGCGCCTGTTTGAAATGGAGGTGCCCGAGATTTATGACGGTACCGTTCAAATCAGGGCCGCTGTTCGCGAGCCGGGTGACCGCGCAAAAATCGCGGTGATCTCGACTGAACGTGACGTGGACCCAGTAGGCGCGTGCGTCGGCATGAAGGGCTCGCGCGTGCAAGCAATCATTCGCGAGTTGCGCGGCGAACGCATCGACATCATCGAGTGGGCCGAAGACCCGGCGGTGTTCGCCGCAAACGCGCTTTCACCGGCCAAGGTTTCGAAGGTCGAGATCAACAGCTTTGAAGAGAAGAAGCTGACTGTGACCGTTCCCGAAGATCAGCTCTCGCTGGCAATCGGAAAGAAGGGACAGAACGTGCGGCTGGCGGCGAAGCTTGTCGGCTGGCACATCGACATACGCAGCGCCGAAGAGGCTGCGCGCGCTGCGGCTGCCCAGCTTGAAGCCGTGATGGCGGGCGGTGAAGCGACGCTTACCGACATCCGCGACAGCCTGGCGCTCGATCAGATCACCGCTGAACGTTTGAAAGACCGCGGCATCGAGACTATCGACCAGCTCGCGCTAGTCTCGGTCGACGAGATTGTGGATGCGATCGACGTAAGCTTCGATCAGGCCAACGAAATACTCGAAAGGGCGCATCGTCTGCTTGCTCAGAAACACGCTCGCGAAGCACGAGAAGCGCGCGAGGCTGAACAGGCTACTGCGAAAGCGGCGACTGAGACTGAATCTGACGAGCCGGTAACCGCAACCGCCGAAGGTGAAGACATCGGCGCGCTGGAAACGGTTGAGGAGCTGTCGCGGCCCGAAAGCTTCGAGGTCCCAGAGATCGGCGCCGACGAGACGGCCCAGCGAGCGGCTCTCGCAGAAGAAGATCAGATTGAAGAAGAGGCTTCTGAACTGGCGATCGAATCGGAGCCGGCGGAACCAGCTATTGCTGTCGAAGCCGCGGCAGAGCAGGAGACGGCAGCCGAGTTGTCGCCAGAAGCCGAGACCGAAACCTCGGAGACTGAATCAGGAATAGAGGAAGGTGCGCCAGAAAGTGCTGCGGGCGACGACGAGCAGCACAAGAACGAATGAGTTAGGCGTTAAATGAATTCTTAGGATTGTCAATGAGTCGACGCGGCGTTGCCGTGCGCCGCAAGCGCAGTTCAGATCAATTATGCCGACAGGTCAACAAAAGATAAGAATTTACGATCTCGCGAAAGAGCTGAAGCTCGACAACAAGAAAGTGATGGAGGATGCGCGTCGCGAGGGTATAGACGTAAGTGTGCCTTCCAACACAGTACCGCATGAAGTAGCCGAGCGTATTCGCCTCAAGTACTTTCCAAAAAAAGCCGCTCCGCAAGTTGGCCCGCGCCTCGTCAAGCATGTCAAGCAGGTCGAGCCAGTGGAAGCTCCCCCGGAAGCGGCTGAGCATGAAGCTGCGCCCGAGCTTGTGGCAGCGGAGCAAAGGCCAGCGGCTGAACCCGCAACTACAGAGCCGCCGAGGCCAAAGGTTCGCGTATTGAAGGCCACGCCGCCGCCGCAGCCAACCGCATCTTCCGCGCAGCCGGCTGCCGAAGAACCTGAATCACAAGCTGAAGAGCCAGCGCGGCCCGGAACGCGGCCGTCGCCGTTGCCTCCTGGCATGCAGGCTCCGCAGCGTCCTCCTACGCAGGTGCGCGTGTTGCGGCCCCGACCGGGCGCGCCGCCGCCGATTGCGGCGCGAGGAGCAGGAGGCGCGGGCTACACCGGGGCAGCTGGGGGAATTGGCGTCCGCACAGTGGGAACAGAGGGCGGGGTAGCTACGGAAACCGGCGTGCCGCCGGCGCGTCCGCGAACGACTTATGTGCCTCAAGATACCGGCCGTCCGCGTAAGCGAACGCGCCGCGGGAAACGCGGACCCGGTGAGTTCGGTCACGAAGAAGGAAAGCACGTAGAGTTGCCGCGCCACATGCGGGGTCCAGGCACGGTCGCCCAACCCAAGGCGAGACCGATCTTTACCGAGTTGCGGCCTTTGAAGCTGATCGAAGGCACGACGGTCAAGGAGTTCTCCGAAAAGCTCGACGTGAAAGCGAAGGACGTGGTTCAAATGCTGCTTCAACGCGGCGTGATGGCAACCATAAACCAGACCCTGAGCCAGGACATCGCCAAAGAGATCGGCAAAGAGTTCGGATACGACGCTGCCTTTGTTCCGTTTGAAGAGATGATCAGCGACGAGGAACAGGAGAAGATCATCGAGTCGGGCGACGAAGGAACCGTTCCGCGCGCTCCGGTCGTGACCGTGATGGGACACGTCGACCACGGTAAGACCTCGTTGCTGGACGGGATACGAAAGACGCACGTCGCGGAAGGCGAAGCTGGTGGAATCACTCAACACATCGGCGCATATTCGGTCGAAGTCGCCGATCCGGATAATCCTGAAAAGAAGCGGCCCATCGTGTTCCTGGATACGCCTGGCCACGAAGCGTTCACTATGATGCGCGCGCGTGGCGCGCGGGTGACCGACGTGGTCGTGCTGGTAGTCGCCGCCGACGACGGTGTCATGCCCCAGACCCTCGAGGCGATAGATCATGCCCGCGCGGCTGAAGTTCCGATACTTGTCGCCATAAACAAGATTGATAAGGCCGAGGCCCAAATCGATCGCGTCAAACAGCAACTGGCCGACCGCGGACTTCAGTGGGACGGCTGGGGAGGCGACACGGTGATGGTCGAGGTGTCTGCGAAGAAGCAGCAAAACCTGGACGCGCTGCTCGAGATGATATTGCTGACCTCTGATCTGCTCGAGCTCAAAGCCAATCCTGATCGTCTGGCGAGCGGGGTAGTGCTCGAGGCCAAGCTCGACCGCGGGCGCGGCGCGGTTGCGACTTTGCTTGTGCAGCAGGGCACTTTGAAGGTCGGCGATCCGTTCATCGCGGGACAGGTGTTCGGCCGCGTGCGCGCGATGTTTGACGACCGAGGGCGGGCGGTCAACGGCGCGGGTCCGTCGACCCCGGTTGAAGTGCTCGGCTTGCAGGGCGTTCCTCACGCCGGAGATCAGCTTCAGGTCGTGCAAGATCCGACGCAGGCTCAGCACATCGCAGCTCAGCGGCAGATGCAAGCGCGGCAGGCAGCAATCGCTCGCACGTCCGCGCGCGGGCTCGAACAGCTCTTCGCGGATAAGAATCAAGTCAAGGAGCTGCTCGTCATTCTCAAGGGCGACGTGCAAGGTTCGGTCGAAGCAGTGCGCGACGGCTTGAACAAGCTTTCTACCGAGCGCGTTAAGATTCGAATCATCAGATCGGGCGTCGGCGCAATCACCGAGTCCGATGTTATGCTCGCAGCGGCGTCCGCGAACGATATGAACCGCGCGTCGGTCATTATTGGCTTCAACGTGCGGCCTGAGACTCGAGCGCGAGAGATAGCCGAAGCCGAGCGCGTCGATATTCGCCTCCACACGGTGATCTACAAGATCGAGGAAGAGATCCGCGCCGCGATGCTCGGCTTGCTTGAAGCGACCAAACGCGAGGTCATCACCGGCCACGCCGAAGTGCGCCAGGTCTTCCGTGTGCCGCGCGTGGGACAGATTGCGGGCAGCTACGTGACCGACGGGTCTCTGCGCCGCACGACCGCCCGCATCTTGCGCGATAACGTCGTCATCTTCGAGAGCAAGATAGACTCGCTGAGAAGATTCAAAGACGACGTGAGTGAGGTGAAACAAGGCTTCGAATGCGGCATATCGCTCGAGCGGTTCCAGGATGTGAAGACCGGCGACGTGATAGAAGCTTACACGACAGAAGAAGTGGCCCCTACCCAGTTGTAATCTCTCGGATCGAGGAACCCGGCGGCATTTTCCATTTTCCATTTTCCATTTTTGATTTGTCATTTGCCATTGCACTGGCAGTCGCTAATCAATGACAAATGGAAAATGACATATGGAAAATGACCCAGTTGCATGTTCGGCAGTTTCCGTTTAGCATACTTAGTTTGATTCTCACCTCGATAGCTGACTGAGGGGACGTATGACGGGGAGAAGGCCTGAACGGCTCGCCGAACAGATCAAGGAAGAGGTCAGTCTGATCATCGCGGGCGAAGTCGAGGATCCCAGAGTTGGGTTCGTCACCGTCACCGATGTAAAGCTGAGCGCAGACTTGCGCCACGCGAAGGTTTACGTCAGCGTCATCGGCACCGAGAATCAGGTGAAGGGTTCGCTTGCAGCACTCAGACATGCTACCGGGTTCATCCGGGCTCAGCTCGGCGCCGTGCTCAGAATGAGACACACGCCGGAGTTGCACTTCGGTTACGACGACGCGGAGGTGAGGGCTGCAAGGATAGAAGAATTACTCAGCGAGGAGGCAGCCGCGGCGCGGGAGCGAGATCAGAGTTCGCCAGATCAAGACACTTCGGGGTAGGGCCACGTTGGCGAGCGCGGATGGAATGAGATTTGGACGTGTCGGACTTCAAGATCGCAGAATCCAAATCTGAGATGGATAAGTAAGCGATACAGACCCCGAAGGAATCCGCAATCTGGAATCGAACGGCCCCCCGCCACGAATAGTCATGCTTAGTCAGGTTGTGCAGCTAATAGAACAACAGCAGCGTTTCATGATCACATCGCACATCCGTCCCGATGGTGACGGCCTGGGTTCGGGTCTTGCGCTTTACTGGATGCTTAGAGACCTCGGGAAAGAGGTCGACGTAGTCTTGCGCGACCGTGTCCCGCCGGCCTATAACGTGCTGCCGGCATCGGAACTCGTGGTCGTTCAGGACGATGTCACCGAGAAATACGACGCGGCCTTTATCATCGAATGCAGCGACGTTGACCGGCCCGGGCTGTCCAGTCTTAAGGATCAATTCGTCGTCAACATCGATCATCATTCCACCACCGTTCCGTTTGGCGACATTAACTGGATAGACGCGACGGCCGCTGCCGTCGGAGAGATGATCTACAACCTATGCAAGGCTCTGGGCGTCGAGGTGACGAAAGAAATCGCGGAATGCATATACACCGCTTTGCTGACCGACACCGGAAGCTTTCACTTCTCAAACACGACTGAACGAACCCTAAAGATCGCTTCCGAGCTTGTGCGGCGCGGCGTCGAGCCGGCGCGCATCTCACAGGCGCTGTTCTACTCCGGCCCTCTTTCGAAAGTCAAATTGCTCGGGCTGGTGCTCTCAAACATCGAGCGCGACGAATCGGGCCGCATAGCGTGGATCACAATGGACCGGGCGACTATGTACGAAGCCGATGCCTGCGAAGAAGATTCGGACGGGATCGTCAATCACGCGCTGTCTATTGGTGAGGTCGAAGCCGTTGCTTTCTTCAAGGAGCTTACGCCGGGCTTCTACCGGATAAGCCTTCGCTCAAAGGGCAAGAACAACGTTGCCAAAGTAGCCGAGCTGTTCGGCGGCGGCGGGCATCGGAACGCCGCAGGTTGCCGGATCGAGGGCGACTTCGAGGAAGTCAAGCGCCGGGTCATCGAAGGACTTCAGAACTGCGTAGGCGTCGCTCCGGTTTCAGCCTGAGCGTAAGAAGCCAACTTACGAGTGGGTCGCAAAATGGCCAACAAGTGAAAGTGCGAATGCGCGTGCGTGCGATTGTTTCACCGCTGAGAAGGAGTGGCTGCCTGTTAAGCTGCGACTGCAAGAACGAACTCTTCGTCGTGAATCTTTCTCTCTAGATCTGCAACTTCTCTTTCTGAAAGACTACGTACAGTTTCCTGACGAAGACCGTATCGTTGGATTAGCGCCTCTTTTAGACTTACTACATGCGGGTTATCTGTGTTTCCAACTTGAGCAAGAGAGTCCATAGCATCGGCTTCTCTACCTAATTCAGCTTGGGAGTGGCCGATGAGAACCAATCTTTTTTGCTTCTGAAAGATATCCAGACTGACGACATTATCTGCTAAGACTTCGACTGCTTCAGCAAACTCTCTCTTCCTTATCCTCGCAACACCAAGACCAGTAGCAAAGTAGTTCTTAACGTCTATCCAGCGTGCATTCTTCCAACCATACTCAAGACGCGTAATAGCTTCATCCAAATCTCCACGCTTCAGGCATGTCATAGCTAGGATGTGGCAACCTATCCAATCACCTCTTGAAATCGGGCTCTTTTCAGATAGAAGCGATCTGACTTCCTCGAACCTATCCATAAACAGAAAGAGGCTCGCAAGGCCGCTTCGCGCCACCAAGTTTTCAGGAAAGCGCTTCATTGTCTCTTCATACAGCGTCAGGGCTTGCTCGAAATGTCCCATCCCCTTCAGCACTTCCGCATAGCCATTGCGCGCAACCACATTATCTGGGAAGCGATTCATCGTCTCTTCATACATTGCCAAGGCTTGCTCGAAACGTCCCATCCCCTTCAGCACTTCCGCATAGCCATTGCGCGCAAAGACATCATTTGGGAAGCGATTTATCGTTTCTTCACATATCGTCAGGGCTTGCTCGAAACGTCCCATCCCCTTCAGCACTTCCGCATAGCCACTACGCGCAACCACACTATCGGGGAAGCGATCCATCGTCTCTTCATAAACCGTCAGGGCTTGCTCGAAACGTCCCATCTCCTTCAGCACCTCCGCATAGCCACTACGGACAACCACATCATCGGGGAAGCGATTCATCGTCTCTTCATATATCGTCAGGGCTTGCTCGAAACGTCCCATCTCCTTCAGCACTTCCGCATAGCCAGTACGCGCAACCACATTATCGGGGAAGCGATTCATCGTCTCTTCATGTATCGTCAGGGCTTGCTCGAAACGTCCCATCCCCTTCAGCACTTCCGCATAGCCAGTACGCGCAAACACATTATCTGGGAAGCGATTCATCGTCTCTTCATACATTGCCAAGGCTTGGTCAAAGCGGCCCATAGCCTTTAGTACTTCGGCGTGCGTGTTTCCGATGACCACGTCCTCTATATCAAGCATAACTGCGTATCCCACCAGTTCGCCGGCCACCTCTAATGCTTGAGCATCGATGGCGGTTTTTGCCAGAGAGCAGAGGCTCATAGCAACGTGCTCCTTCTCACTATGCTCGAGGTGGAATCCCACAAGATCGTAGAGGAATTCACCTGCGCGCGTCTTATTCCCTTGGCGGATAAGTTTGCTGATCGCAGCGATCTGATGATCAACTTTGGGCTGCGCCTGGTATCCCTTCGATGGTTTCCAACCCCTCTTCCTCTTCTCAAATTTGGCAATCAGATCAGAGATCCGGTCGAAGTATCCCGACTGGGTGTCTTCCATTTCCGCGGTCTCATGAGCAATAGTTTCTCTTCCGTCTTCGTCAACTGATGGGTGCTTCTCAGCTGCACGCTCGGATCGAGCTAACAGTCGAGTCCTGAGAGCATTGATGATGTGAGTACCTTGGGCAAGATTCCTAATTAGCTCTGGATTTCGACCATAAGCTACGACTATAGAATTCAGGTTTTGAACTCTCCCTGAAGTTATCGCTGCAACCATATCGGCAAATACACCGATCTCTATCAAAAGCTTTTCACCTTCGGCCTGCGCCTGATTAGAGTCAAAGAACTCCGGCGCAACTTCTTTCCAAGATTCTAGAAGATCGCTGATAGCGTCTTGGGAGGCTGCGACCTCTTGGTATAGGGAGCCAACCACCGGAGAGTTACTTGCGACAGCCTGATTCAAGGCATCAACAGTATCAGCCGTTATCGGCAACGGGCGCGCTAGAAGCCTTGCTCTAACGAAGGCACGTACCGATTCATCTTGCAAAAGCTCCTCTGCGGCCTCAATGGATAGGAGCCGACTGTCGCTTGATAATTCACCGTCAAGCCCACTCAAAGTCATGGAAAGAGCCCGATGAATCAGTGTATTGAATTCAAGCGCACTCTTGATGCTCTCAATGTCGATTCGTCCGTTTGAGATCGTAGTAAACTCTGCGCCACAATCGAAGAACACGGAAACATCGCCAAGACGGCATTCTCGCGGCGCCTCGTAGTCTTCGACCCCCACCACGAAAAAGCGGTCGTCTTCTCTATAAATCGCCTTGCCGATTTGTCCCGATATGAGAGCCTGCTCGATCATTCCTCTATCCAATCCTTGCCCGCATTCTTAAGATGATCCTTAATGTTGCTCAGCGCCGCACGCGGGTATTTTCCCTTCACAGAAGAACTACCCTTCACGGACTCTACAGCCTTATTGTCGAATTCTCCGTATATGTGCACCTCGACATAATCATCTGTAGCGCGATCACCCGTGTTAGACATCAAGATTTTAGGATATTCCGCCTCAGATGTGCCAGAAGAGATTTGGCCCGCCAGCTTTGCTACGGCGAGCTTATGTCGTTCTCTCCATGTGGCGACATATCCTGGCGGAATATCTTCGCCCGGTTGAATGCCATGCTTAGGAATAAAACTATAGGAGTTATCCTCCAGCATCGTAGACCTATCGCTTACAGCGACCTCTCTGAGCTTGATAGAGTATGCCCCCAGGACTTGAGCCCTGAGCCATCCAATGACAAAGCTGCATACCTTATTTCCTCCGCGAAACCTCCAAACATCGCAGCCTCTATTGTCCGTCGGTGTCGGTCGTCTTTTCCCGTTGCCGATTTCCTGATCTGCCCTTTAACTGCAAGGTTGTAATTGGAGTACATTGCCTTATCGTTTGTAATGAAATGACGAAGGAAATCGAGGTCAACGTTGATGACTACGGAAGTCCTTCTCATGTTTTCATCAAATCTCTCAAGAGAAGGATGCGACCCGTTTGCCTTGGCGTTCTCTATCGCCTTGCCGTACCTGTCTTCAAGCGCAGCGCGCTCTTCATCCCTTTCGGCCGCCCTCACATTAGGCGGTCCTGCATGCCCGCCGCACGTGGAACACTTCTCCTCGATGTCCGAAATCTCTGAACCACACTTCCCACAGATCAACATATCCATCCACATTCATAAGAGCCGAGATTTCAGACTGACAATCAAATTAGGCTTTTTCGAGAGTCTGTTCTGGCAACCACTGTCAGCCCCGGAGCGCAGGTATAAATATTGAGAATTCATTTTGTCGTACGAATCTATCAGCCAAAGCCAATGGCCCCATCCTGCTTTGGAGGGCGGTATATTACCACAGTCTGCGGATCGGTCGAACACAAAAGATACGCCTTGGCGTTGACCTCCCAGGTCTCACTTTCACCCCCAAGAACGCTCCAGCATGTCCACAAAAGTATTGATGACGAACCCCACTTGCCTTACGCTGTAAGCACCTGCCCCTAAGCGCGTGGCGCCTGCCCATCAAACTGGGTATCCGCTCTTCATAGTACACACGGGTCATCGGGTAAAGATCGCTGATTTGTCAGCGATTGGGACAAGGGTATGTTTGAACGCAACGGGCCGAATCGCGGCGAGTTGGCAAAAGCACAATTGACATTGCAAGAGTCAGAGGCAAAGCTCGAACGCCTCGTCGCCTTGTTAGCGGAGCGCCGGGCAGAGCGGCTTGAACTCGAAACCCACATACAGGAAGCCGCCGCGACCGGCGATATGGACAAACTGGTAGACTTGCAAAATCGCGCGGGGGTGGTCGAGAAAACGATCGCGGAGTTGCGCGCCGCTGAAACTGAATGCACCCAGCGAGTCGAATCCGCCCGCCGGTACCTGTACACCCTCTACGTGCGGCTGGAGAAGCTCCGGCAAGAGTTCTCGGGTCTTATGCGGAGACTGGCAGCGATCGATCAAGGCGAGAGCCTCCCGGCAGAAGTGCAGACCAGCCTTGGCCGGATAAAAATTCAGCTTAAAGCGATAACAGGCGAGAACAGCACCGGTCGCTTGTGAGAGATTTGCCGACTATGGACTTGGTACTGTCCGCTTACCCCTTTCCACTGACTACTGACTATTGGGTTGCTTCATCGCCTGAGCGGCGGTTGAATGTGCCACCTTGTGCCGGCGTGTCAACCGGCGTGGCGGCTTCGGTCGATTCTTCGAGGTCTGGAAAGCTGCGCATCCAGAGCGCCGGCTCCTGGTTCAATTCGTCTATCACGCGCGCGCGCAATCGGCCGGCAAACGCTCGCGCGCCGGAGGCGCCAGCATCGGCGAGCAATATCACCAGATCATTGCACGGGTTCGTAGAGGTGAGGTCCGAGTCGCGCGCCAGCCCACGCACTATTTCAAATAACCTCAACGCCAGCCGTCCGCCGTCTGCGGTCATCTGCGGCAGCCGGCATCCCACTATCGAGAATGGAGCGCCGTTGTCCATCGCGGCTTTGACTCTCTTGTCAACCTCCGCAGCGAACTCCGTGTATGGTGTGAACATCTCCTGCTCGGGTGCGGCCGCAGCAGCCGCGGGCTCGGCGTTGCGAGCAACAGGCGCCGTGCTGGAAGCACTCGACGGGTTTATTATCCACGAGCTGAGACCGCGATAGCGCGCGATTAACTGCCGCGCTTTGTGCTTCAGCTCTTTCGCGCTGAACGGCTTGGTCAGGTAGTAGTCCGCGCCAAGCTCCGACGCCATCACGCGATCGATTGCACGCATGCGCGAACCCGACACGATTATGATCGGGACGTTGAGGGCCGAGCGGATCAGGGTCAGGACTTTAAAGCCGTCGATGACTGGCAGATCGAAGTCCAGAATAACCAGGTCGGGCTTGAACGATATCAGTTTCGCCAGCCCGCTCACGCCGTCATGCACGACTTCCAGTGAGTAGTCGCCGAGCGTCTGGGTTACAAGGTCACAGGTCTCGGGGTCGTCTTCGATGATGAGAACGTTGAAATCCCTGGCTCGGACTTCGCCCTCAGTTAGCGGTTCTGGTTGTGTTGTTTCGCGAACCGCGCGCCGCCGCGCCGTTTGGCTTGCCGACGACGGAAATTCTGCATCTGCTTCCGGCGGATGGAGGAGCAGCTCCACGGCTCGCGCAGCCATTGTTGAATCAATTCTGAGGTCGGAGGCCCTACCGTGTCTCGTCGAGCGCGGCTTCGCTTGATCGGCGTCGCGGCTGCTGGAAGGTGTTTCGCGTACATCGTGAAAAACAGAAGACTGCGCCTCGGCTGATCCAACTGCTAGTTGTTCCAAACCTCCCGGTGCGCTGCCTGGTTGATCGAGGCTCGGGTTGGCTGCGTTGTTGTAGGGGAACTTCAGCTCCGGCAAATCAAGATCGAGCGGTGATGCTGAGCCTGTCAGATCATCGAGCAAATCAGACAACTCGTCTAGCTGTCCTTCGAACAGCGGCCCCGCCGGTGCGGAAGAGCCGATAGGTTCTTCGAGCTGAAGCTCCAGCTCTTCCTTCGATGTTAAGTCGGTTGGTTGAGACGTCACGCTCGCTCGCGGGGCCTGGAACTCTCTTTCTTCAACCGGGGTGAGCTTCCGAGTCTGACGCGTATCGCGCGGCTCCTGGCCGGCGGCTAACGGCCCGGTATCATGCGGGCCTAAGGTCCGATCAGAAGCTTCGCCCATCAGATCTATCTCGGCTATTGACTCGGACTCTTCTGTGCGCGTTTGGGCGCGCACCGCGCGCAGCTCATCCCTGATCGATTCGAGTTCGGCGATCGACGGAGGTTGAGGCGCGGCTTGGTGTGTGCCGGCGTCTTCCGTTGCGTACGCACGCCCTAATAAGAAGACACCGCGCGACGGGTCAACTTCGATTGCCTGATCCGGAATTGCTGATGATTTCTCAAACGCGATGAAACGAGCGGCGCGGTCGCCGACGTCTCTGACGTCAAATCGAAACGACTCGGCAACCAGAGGCTCGAAGCTCTTGATGATTTCGTGATTGGACTCGTTGGCGATCAGCACAACGGTCGCGCCGAATGAGCGCGCCCATTCGGCGAATTCGCGTGCG